>DATCYC010000376.1:0-7754 GCA_036570525.1 Luteimonas sp. | reverse complement strand
CATCGGCTGGGCCGCGTTCGCCGCGGTGGCGATCGGCGCCGGCATCGACCTGTGGCACCTGTTCTCGCTGTTCTTCGTCAATCCCGGCTCGCCGGCCCGCGTGCAGCTTGCACTGGCGGGCATCCACGACCCCGGCGGCCTAGGCACGCGCGCAGTGATGGAAATCTTCGGCGCGCTCGGCGGCGTGCTGGTGGCGTGGATGTGGTTCGAATCGCGCCCCTCCGATCGCAGCGAATCCCCGTAGCAGCGGCTTCCGCCGCTCCTACGGTGATGCGGGTTCTGCGGACGCCTGTTCCAGCAATCCGGCGCGGCGCAGCGCGTCGATCAGGGGTTGGCGGTGGGAAGTCGGCGAACGCGGCCAGCCCTTCACCGTCTCGATCACCTTGCCGCCGCGCACGATGTGGAACTTCGGCATCGACCAGGTCGGGAGGATCGACCATTCGCCGCGGTCGTGGATCATCTCCACCTGCGCATCGGGGAAGCGCCGGTTCCAGTCGCGCGCGGCGTCTATGGACTCGTTGCCCGGCGTGCTGACCAGCCAGTGCGCGTGGCGGGCGAAAACCGGGCCCAGCACGGGGTCGGCGGAAATGTCCTCCGCGGCGTCCGCCGAGAAATGGCAGCCGGCCGTGACCAGGACCTGGGTTGGTTGCAGGTCGATGGCTGTGCGCGTCAGGCGGTTGCCTTCGGCATTCATGCGCCACACGGTGGCCTGCGCGTCGCTCGCCAGCGGATCTTCGAAGGCGGGCAGAGCCGAAAGGCCCGCATCCGGGTGGGAAGCGGTGAAACGGCGCGCCTGTTCGAAGCGCCGCCCTGCCAGGAGGATCCCGCGCATTTCGAACGCATCCTGGCGGTCGACGATGCCGCGCCGCTCGCAGGCCTCGAAGATGGACAGGGCGGTTTCGGCAGCGTCGGGCCGGGCCGCACTGCTCGCTGCCTGCGAGGCAGCCCGCCAGAGCAGGCGCAGGTCGTGGTTGGGCAGCGCGTGCAGCGCGGCCGGCTCCCGGGCTTCGGGGAACAGCGCGTCGAAGCGGGCGGCGATGGTTTTGCTCCGCGTGGCATCGTCGCCGCTGGCGTAGGCATCGTTGGCATCATGATAGAAGCGGGTGTAGCGACGCTCGAGGTCGCTGATGCCGGTCAGGCCGGTGCGGTCGATGCCGATCCCGGCAGCCCGGCTGGGCGGCGCGTAGGCAACCATGTCGCTGCCGAACAGACCGAGCACGGCGCGGATCTGGTCATCGCCGAGATCCTCGGCCAGATCGCCCCGGTTGAAACCGCCGAGGCCCTTGCTGCCCCAGACAAGGTCCGAAAGAAACCGCTCGCGGGCGCCGGCGGAGAATGCGTCCAGCGGGGTCGGCTTGCCAGAGGCAGCATGCTGGCGCAGATATTCATCGAGCTGCGACTGGTTGCGGATCACGGCTTCTCCGCGCGCCTGTTGCTGTTGCCCCTCGGCGGCCAAGGGTGTGCTTGCGGGCCACGCTGTTACGGCCAGCAGCATGGCCAGCAGCGGGACGCCACGTCCGGGCCTTCTCATCGGGAGCCGTCCCTGCAGCACATGGTCCGAAGGGTAGCAGGCCCGGATGCCGCCACCGGCAAGAGCTGTTGCAGGAGCGGCTTCAGCCGCGAGCTTCTGCTTGGTCCCCAAGGCTCGCGGCTTCCGCCGCTCCTACAAGGGCAGATGCCAGGCAGCAGGGCTCAGGCCGCGGTGATCGACGTCTTCACGCAGTCGCGGCCGTTGGCCTTGGCGGCGTACAGGGCGCGGTCGGCGATCTCGAGGGCGGCGTCGATGCTGTCGACCGAACCCGGGGTGACGGTGTGCACGCCGACGCTGGCGGAGATGCGGATGCTGTGCCCCTGCGTGCCGCACGGGCTTTCGACCAGGGCGCGGCGCAGGCTTTCGGCGACTTCGACCGCATCGTGCAGGTCGTGGTTGGGCAGGCCGACCACGAATTCCTCGCCGCCGAATCGCGCCAGCAGCGCGTCGTGCGCGCGCAGCACCTTGCCGATGCGCTGCGCGGTGAACCGCAGGCAGTCATCGCCGACCAGGTGGCCGTAGCGGTCGTTGATGCCCTTGAAATGGTCGAGGTCGATCATCAGCAGCGACACCGCCTGGTGCGACTGCTGGCTGTCGATCAGCATCTTCTCGAAGGTTTCGTGGAAGTAGGTTCGGTTGTACAGGCCGGTCAGGCCGTCGCGGCGGCTGGAGTCGCGCAGCCGGCCGTGGGCTTCCTCCAGCTGCACCAGCGCGGCGCGGACTTCCTGGGTGCGCTGCGCGACCTTGCGTTCGAGCTTCTGGTTGGCATCGCTGACGATCCGTTCGTTCTCCTTGCGCAGCGACGCGTAGCGGTTGCCCAGGGCGACCGACAGCAGCAACATCTCCAGCGCCGAGCCGATCTGCACGCCGTACTCGGTGTAGAAGGTCTTGGGCAACGCGCCGAAGGCGACCAGGGTGAACATCGTGGTACCGAGCAGGAACATCGCCCACGCGAGCATGAACAGCCGCGCCGGCACGTAGCCGCGCCTGACGACGACGATGCCCGCCACCGCGATCCACAACACGCCGACCAGCACCACGCGCGCGGCCAGCGGCGTCGCGATGCGATAGGGCAGCCACAGCGACGCGATGCCCAGCAGCACGAAGAACCCGATCAGCCCCAGGCTGACGATGTTGCCGCGCGGGAAGCGCTTCCCGAGTTCCAGGAACGTGCGCGCGAACTGCTGCATGCCGATCAGCGCCAGGCAGATCGACAGCGGTACCGACTTGTCCGCCCACCACGCGGAGTTCGGCCACAAGTACTCGAAGCCCAGGCCGTTGAGCGTGAACAGCACCATGCCGAACGCGCTGAGGTGGAACAGGTACCAGAAGTAGCTCGAGTCGCGCAGCATCAACCACAGCACGAGGTTGTAGAAGAACAGCGCCAGCAGGATGCCGTAGTAGATGCCGATCGCGAACTGCGCGTCGCGCGCGAGCTCGGCGAAGGCAGTCTGGGTCATGATCACCAGCGGCACCTGCATCGAGCTCTCGCTCTGCACGCGCACCAGCAGTTCGACCGGCTGCCCGGGCGGCAGGTCGAGCAGGAAGTTCGGGTGGCGGTCGCGGATGCTGCGCGCGCTGAAGGGGCGGTGGTCGCCGCTGGCGTTGTGGATGACGCGGCCGTCGGGATAGCGCACGTACAGGTCGAAGAAGTCGCTCAGCGCGTACTGCTGCACCAGGACCCAGCGGGTTTCGGCCTGGTTCTCATTGCGAACGGTGGCGTGGAACCAGTAGGCGCCGGTCTGGAACCCGAACTCCGACTGGCCGTCGGGCAGCGGCGCGAACTCGCCCGCCGCCGCGCGCCGGAACGCGTCCGCCGCCTTGTCCACGGCGCCCGTATCCTGGCGGTAGCCCACGTAGGGCGAGAGCTGGATTTCGTGGTGGCCGTCAGCGAGCTCGAGTGCGGGCCGTGCGGTTTGGGCGGCGCACGGCAGGGCGGCCACGAGCAGCAGTGCGGCCAGCCATGCAAGCATCCCTTCGCTGCGCATTCCCTCGTCCCCTGGCGTCCTCATCCCGGCCGGCGGGCGTCGTCGGCATTCTACGGCAGCCGGGCAACGAATGGCCGCCGCGCGGCCAACACCGGCGGACGGCATAATGGAAACGATTCCAGCGGGAGTGTGCGATGCGCCGCGCGATTGTTGCGATGCTCTGGTTCGCCTGCGGGTGCGCGGTTGCGCAGGCGCCCGGCGGCACAGTGTTCGAAGACGGCAACGGCAACGGCGTGCGCGATGCCGGAGAGGCCGGGATCGCGGGCGTGGCGGTGTCGGACGGTCGCCAGGTCGTGCGCACCGACGCGCAGGGGCGCTACGCCCTGCCGATGCTCGCTGGCCAGACCATCTTCGTGATCCAGCCTGTCGGCTGGACGGCGCCGGGCGGCGCGGACGGGCAGCCGGCGTTCTGGTTCCAGCAGCCGCTGCCGGCGTCGTCAGGGCTGCGCCACGGCGGCCTGCCGGTCGGGCCGCTGCGGCCGCGCGTCGATTTTCCACTGCGCAAGTCGGCGACGACGGGCTCCGATCTCGACGTGCTGGTATTCGCCGACCCGCAGCCGAAATCGCATACCGACATCGACCATTACCGGCGCGACATCGTCGAGCCGCTACGCGGGACGAGCGCGGCGCTCGGGCTGACCCTGGGCGACATCGTCGACGACGACCTGTCGCTGTATCCGGACATCAATGCGGTGACCTCGTCCCTCGACGTGCCCTGGCTGCACGTCGCCGGCAACCACGACATGGACACCGATGCGAAGGACGATGCGGATGCGCTGCAGACCTTCCGTCGACATTTCGGTCCCGACACCTTCGCCCGGGAAGAAGCGCTCGCGACGTTCGTGCTGCTCGACGACGTGATCCACCGGCCCGGCATGAAGCCGGCATACACCGGCGGTTTCCGCGAGGACCAGTTCGCGTTCCTCGAGGCCTACCTGCCGACCGTACCGAAGGAGCGCCTGCTGGTACTGGGCATGCACATCCCGCTGTTCGAGCCGGCCGGACGCGACACGTTCCGCGATGCCGATCGCGAGCGCCTGTTCGCTCTGCTGCGCGACTTCCCGCACGTGCTGGTGCTCAGCGCGCACAGCCACACGCAGCAGCACTGGTTCCACGACACCGCGACCGGCTGGCATGGCGCGCAGCCGCTGCACGAGTACAACGTCGGTGCCGCCTGCGGCGCCTTCTGGTCGGGCGTGAAGGATGCGGACGGCATCCCCGATGCGACCATGGCCGATGGCACGCCCAACGGCCATGCCACGCTGAAGGTGTCGCGCGGTGGCCGCTATGCGCTCGCCTGGCACCCTGCGCGGCTGCGCGGCGACGATCCCGCGTTTACCGCCGCGATGGCGCTGCACGCGCCGAAGGTACTGCGCGCAGGCGCGTATCCGGCCTGGGGCGTGTACGCCAACGTGTTCATGGGCCGCGACGACACGCGCGTGGAGTATCGCGTCGACGGTGGTGACTGGATGCCGATGAGGCGGGTGTCGCAGCCCGATCCGCGCCTGCTGGTCGAGAACATGCGCGACGACCTGGCGGAAACGTTGCGGGGTTACGACCGTTCGCCCGAAGCCAAGCCATCGCCGCACCTGTGGCGCGGAGCGCTGCCGACCGACCTCGCAGCGGGCGAACACCGCGTCGAGGTGCGTGCCTTCGATGCCTGGCAGGGCGAACAGCGCGCGGGCACGACCTATCGGCTACAGCCGCTACCGGAGCCACCCCTTGGCCACTGAACTGCCCGACGACCTGCCGGTCAAGCCATTCCGCACCGCTGCGGCGTGGGAAAAGTGGCTGGCCGCGCATCGCGATGCCCGCGGTATCTGGTTGAAGATCGCGAAGAAGGATTCCGGCATCGCCTCGGTGACCTATGCCGAGGCGCTCGACGTCGCCCTGTGCCATGGCTGGATCGACGGCCAGAAGCGCGGCTGCGACGCACAGTATTTCCTGCAGCGGTTCACGCCGCGGCGGCCGAAAGGAGTGTGGTCGAAGATCAACATCGGCCACGCGGAGCGCCTGGTTGCAGCCGGCCGCATGCAGCCGGCAGGGCTGCGCGAAATCGAGGCGGCGAAGGCCGACGGTCGCTGGGACGCCGCCTACGAGGGTGCCGCACGAATGGATGTTCCCGGCGAGCTGGCGGCGGCGCTGGCGGGCAACCGCAAGGCGAAAGCCTTCTTCGACACGCTCGACCGCACCAACCGCTACGCCTTCTGCTGGCGGGTGCAGACCGCGAAGAAGCCGGAGACGCGGGTTGCGCGCGCGGAAAAGTTCGTCGCGATGCTGGCGCGCGGCGAAAAGCTCCACGGCTGAGCATTGGCCTGCAGGAGCGCCCCTACGGGTGTTCGATGTCGTCGTAGGGATACGGCACCGCGGCGCCGGGTTCCAGCTGCGCCTGCCAGCCCTGCAGGGTGCCGCGGATATCGTCGCCGACGTCGATCTGGGGCAATGACGGGACCTCGCCGTCCTCGTGCTCCCAATGCGAGATCTCTCTGGTAGCGATGTCGTACGCGCCGATGAAGCTGGTGCCGGGGTTGAGGCCATCCACCAGCCACGCGCGGCCGAACCAGGTGGCGGCCGATTCGCTGCCGCAGCCGAACGAGGCGCGGTCGGCGCGCGCGGCGGTGATCACCAGCGTGCGGGCATCGCGCAAGTCCGGGATGAAGCCGCCCGAGAAGCACGCCGAGATCACCACCACGCGGTTGCGGATGCCGGCGTCGTCCAGCGCGGCGCGCAGCTGTGGTGGCGTGATCCACTCCTCCAGCAGCGGCGGGAACGTCACCGCCAGCTCGTGGTCCTCGGTGCCGTGCATGGTCAGGTACAGCAGCAGCAGGTCCTCGTCGCGGTCCATCGCGTCGCCGACGCCGGCCAGCGCGATGCGCAGGTTGTCCAGCGTCGCCAGCGGCCGGGGCGCGGAGGTCAGGCTGTCGAAGTGGTTGACCAGCGTCACCACGCCGCGCGCGTCGAGACGGTCCGACGCCAGCGTGTCGAGGTAGTCGACCTCGTTGCGGAACACGTCCTCGGTGCTGTCCCCGGCGAAGCCGATGGCGTACAGGTCCACGGTGCCCGGGCGCTGCGGCGCCAGCGCCGCCATGTCGGCCGCGAGCATCCTGCGATCGCGCTGGGCGACGCTTTCGTCCTCCGCGCAGGCCGGCAGCAGCACCAGCGCAGCGAGGCCGAGCAGGGCGGCTGCGAAGCGGGAGCCGCCCGGGCCGGTCATGCCGCGGCCGGATCGATGTCGGCGAAGCTCTCCGCGCGCCGGTGCCCGTGCGTGGCTTCGCCGGTGCGCGGCTGCGGGTAGTCCTCGCGGCGGTCGACCAGCACCGTGCGCATGCCGGCATCGCGCGCCGCATCGAGTTCCTCGACCACGTCGGACAGGAACAACACGTCGCCCGGTTCGCTGCCGAGCGAACGGGCGATGCCGCGGTAGCTGCCGGCCTCGCGCTTGTGGCCGACCGCTGTATCGAAGAATGCGTCGAACAGCGGCAGCAGGTCGCCGGCGTCGGAGTTGCCGAACAGCAGCCGCTGCGCCGGCACCGAGCCGGAGGAATACACGGCCTGCCGATAGCCGGCCTCGTCCCAGCGCCGCAGTGCGTCGACGGCGTCCGGATAGACGGGCGCGGTGAAGTCGCCGCTGCGGTAGCCGGCCTCCCAGACCATGCCCTGCAGCGCCTTGAGCGCGGTGTGCTTTCGATCCTGGTCGATCCAGCCCTGCAGGGTCTCGACGATCATCGCGTCCTGGCAAACACCGCCGTTCTCCATCGCCACCTGGTCCAGCCATTGCCGGACTTCAGGCTCGTCGCCGCGCGCGCGCACGAAGCCGGGCAGCGCCTGCCGGGCGTAGGGGAACAGCACGTCCTTGACGAAGGAGATGCTGCTGGTGGTGCCTTCGATGTCGGTGAGGATGATGGGGTTCATGTAAGCCGGGATTCGGGATTCTGGATTCGGGATTCGGGATTCGGGATTCGGGATTGGGGGTTGGGAATAGCGGAGATCCGTTTGCGCGAATCCCTAATCCCTAATCCCGAATCCCCGCCTTGCCGTAACGCGGGAATTTCTGCGCGATGTCGGTGCCGGTGAAGTGGCCGACCCAGCCGTCCGGCTCGGTGAAGAACCGGATCGCCACGAAGCTCGGCTCCGGGCCCATGTCGAACCAGTGGGTGGTGCCGTCGGGCACCGCGATCAGGTCGTCCTTCACGCATTCGATCTCGTAGACCCGGTCGCCCACGTGCAGGGTGAAC
>DATCYC010000375.1:0-2557 GCA_036570525.1 Luteimonas sp. | reverse complement strand
CGCCGGCATCGAAACGCAGGACATGGACTGGAACGGCGACGGCCGCGTGTCGACGCAGGAAACGCTGCAGTCCTGGTACGCGGTCACCGTGCGCACCACGAAGGAGGGCGCGCGCGAGTGCAATGCCTTCTACTGGCGCGGCCAGGAAAACGGGGAGCCGATTCGCGTCGACTGCAAGACCATCTTCGAGAAGCCGGCCGACTGAAGCGCGGCCGGCGGTCGCAGACCGCTGATGTCGTCGCCCCGGCATCTTTTACTGAGTTTCGCTTCTGCTCCAGCATCGCCGCCGGGGAAAGCGGCCATGCCTGTCGGCCGCGCAGCGGACGAAACGCCCTTGATCTTGCCCTACTGCACAGACTGGATCCGCAAATCGATCTCGTCCTTGCCATCCTTGCGCTGCAGGATGCGCACCGGCATCGGCATGCCATCGACGACCCAGGCGATGGTTTCCTTGTCGCCGTCGCGGTTCGACACCTTGGTCGCCGTGTGCGCCTTGCCGCCGATCGTGATCTGGTCCTTGCCGACGACCTTGTAGGTCATCGACTTGACCCGGCCGTCGTCGACCATGCGGTAGTCGAGCGGCTCGCCCGCCTGGACGTCGCGCGCGAGCTCGAGGTTGAGCAGCAGCGCGTCGACGTCGCCGGGCTGCAGCTTCACCGGGCCGGCGCGCTCGGGCTTGACGTCGCCGCTCCACGTGGCCACGCCCTTGTCCCAGTCGTAGGTCGCCTTCTTGTCGGTCTTCTTGATCAGCAGCAGCGACGAGTCGGTGCCCGAGAGCGGGCGCCACTGCCCGTCGCGATCCTCGAAAGTCGTGCTCTGGTCGAGCTTGATGGCGCCGCTGCCGATGCTCAGCGTGTACTTCCAGCGGTCGTCGCCCTGCGGCTCCAGCGTCATCTTGCCGGTGCCATTCAGGCCCATGTAGCTGGCCTGGTAGTTGGCGGTGAACGGCTCGACCGCAAGCGCGGGCGCGCTGGCGAACAGCAGCAGCGCGGTGGCGGACAGGAGGGGCTTGTTCATGCGGAAGGCCTTCATCATTGGATTCCCTGGTATTCGATCAATCGCAGGTCGATGCCGTCACGGCCATCCTCGCGCTGCAGCATGCGCACCGGCGTGGGGACGCCGTTGACGACCCAGAAGATGGTCTCATCGTTGCCGCCGTTGACGCGTGAAACGCGCATCGCGCTGTAGCTCAGTCCGCCGACCTCGACCGTCTCGGTTTCGTCGGCCACCTGGTAGATGTGGTCGCGGACGCGGCCGCCGTCGACGAAGCGGTACTGCAGGCGCGCGCCGGGACGCGCGTCGCGGATCACCGCCAGGTTGATCAGCAGGCCGCTCATGTCGCCGTCGTGAAGTGCGATCGGCTGGCTGCGCGCTTCCTTGATGCTGCCCTGCCACTGCGCGGTATGCGTGTTCCAGTCGTAGACGCCGTTGACCTTCTTGCCCAGGAACAGGCCCTTGCGGACCGTGCTCTGGGTGAGCGGGCGGAACTGTCCGCCGATGTCGTCGAACACGGTGCTTTGCTGGATGTTGAGCCCGAGGATGCCAGCGAAGCCGCGATTGCCCTTGATCCCGAGGTCGACGCGCCACTGTGTGCCGTCGTTGTGCACGACCTTCATCGTCGCGTTGCCGGCCAGGTCGCCCTTGTTGTACGCCTCGTAGGTGGCGACGAAGGGTTCCAGCGCGGGCTGCGGCGCCTGTTCCGGGGTGTCGTCCACGGCAACGGGTTGCGTGGCGGCCGGAGCCGGCTGCGGCGTGGCGTCCCGGGCGTGGGCCGCCGGCCACGCGAGCGCGGCGAGCAGGGCGAGGGCGGGGAGCTTGTTCATCGGGGCGCCATCATGCAAAGCGCTGGTTGGATGCCAGCTGAAGCGGGGCGCGCGGCGCGCCGTCGACATGAACGCCGTCTTCAGCCAGCGTGATGCGCCCGGCGGCGAGCCAGCGCACGGTCTCCACCAGCAGCGGGTGTTCGCGCTCAAGCACCCGCGCGGCGAGGGCGTCGGCGTCGTCGCCCGGGAGCACCGGCACGCGCGCCTGGGCGATCACCGGGCCGCCGTCGAGGTCGGCGGTGACGAAATGCACGCTGGCGCCGTGTTCGGCCACGGCTGCTTCGAGCGCCTGCTGGTGGGTCTGCAGGCCCTTGAACGCCGGCAGCAGCGAGGGATGGATGTTGATGATCCGGCCCGGGCGGGCGTCCACCACCGCGCCGTCGATCAGGCGCATGTAGCCGGCACAGACGATCAGGTCCGGGCGCACTTCGTCGACGGCCGCGAACAGTGCCGCGTCGAATTCCGCGCGGCTGGCAAAGCCCTTCGGGGCGAGCGACCGCGCCGCGATACCGACGTCGCGTGCGCGCTGCAGCGCCACCGCCTTCGAGCGGTCGGAGAACACGCCGACGATTTCGGCGACGAGAGTGCCTTCCGCGATCGCGTCCATCAGCGCCTGCAGGTTGCTGCCGCGCCCGGAGGCGAGGACGGCGATGCGGTATGGCCGGGACTGGGGGTTGGGGGTTGGGGATTGGGGCGAACGATCAGCCGATTCGGACACGATCGCCACCGTTGGC
>DATCYC010000374.1:0-9194 GCA_036570525.1 Luteimonas sp. | reverse complement strand
CCCACGCCCACGCTGCCGCGGCCAGCGCGAGCACGCCGTACAGCGCCAGCGTCAGCGGCCCGGGCACGATCCGCGACAGCATCCACACCGCCAGCGCCAGGAACACGAAGCCGAACACGCGCTGCACGCCGGTCATCCACGGCCCGCTGGTCGGCATCCCCCGACCGGCGGCCGCGCCGAAGGCCAGCAGCGGCAGGCCCATGCCCATCGCCAGCACGAACAACGCCAGCCCGCCGAACACCGGATCCTGGCTCTGGCCGATGTACAGCACCGCCGCGGCCAGCGGCGGCGCCACGCAGGGGCCGACGATCAGCGCCGACAGCGCACCCATCGCCGCCACCCCGGCCAGCGAACCGCCGCGCTGGCGATCGCTGAACCGGCCCAGCTTCGACCGCAGCGCCGCCGGCAGCTGCAGCTCGTACAGGCCGAACGACGACAGCGCCAGCGCCACGAACAGCAGCGCGAACAGCGCGATCACCCACGGCACCTGGAACGCGACCTGCAGGTTGGCGCCGACCAGCCCGGCGACGACGCCGGCCGCGGTGAACACCAGCGCGCTGGCCAGCACGTAGACCAGCGACAGCCACAGCGCGCGCCGCGTGCCGATGCGTGTGCCGGCGCCGGCGATCAGTCCCGACAGGATCGGAATCATCGGCAGCACGCAGGGCGTGAATGCCAGTCCCAGGCCGCCGAGGAAGAACCACAGCAGGGTCAGCCAGCGCCCGGAGCCGGTGAGCGCGGCGGCGAGGCGGGTGTCTTCGGCGAGTTCGGCGCTTGTGCCGGCGTCGGCTGCCGGTGCATTCCCTGCAGGCGGGTTCTCGGTCGCGACGGGAAACCCATCCCCACCCAACCCTCCCCTTGAAGGGGAGGGCTCCGGATCAGGGGCAGAGGCGGCGTTTGCGGAAGTATCTGCGGCCGCCTGCTCCTGCTCCCTCCCCTTCAAGGGGAGGGCTGGGGTGGGGATGGGGTTTCCATCCGCCACCGCGACGGTTGCATCCCCCGCCGGCAGCGCAATCCGCACCGTCCGCGTCATCGGCGGATAGCAGATGCCTTCGTCCTGGCAGCCCTGGAACGTCGCCGTCAGCGTGACGGCTTGCGCATCCGCGTTCGCGCGGCGCAGCGGCAGCGGCACCTCGACCTGGTCGAAGTACACCACCACGTCGCCGAAGTGTTCATCGTGGTACTGCCTGCCCCGCGGCCAGCGCGGCTGGTCCAGGGCGATGCCGTCGGCGGCCAGCTGCAGCGTGGTGTTGTCGCGATACAGGTAGTAGCCCGGCGCCGGGGTGAAGCGCAGCAGCAGGGCGTTGCCGCCGTCGGCGATGGCGTCGAAGCCGAAGGCCTGCCCGGGCGGCAGCGGTGGAGCGTTGCGGCCCGCGGCCGCGTCGGCGAGCCCAGTGGCGCGCGGCGTGCCGAGCGACTGGCCGAGCGCCGCGAAGCTGGCGTCGCCGGTATTTCCCGATGCACTTGCAGGAGCGGCTTCAGCCGCGAGCTTTTGATCCTGTCCCGAACGAGTCGAAGGGCTCGCGGCTGAAGCCGCTCCTGCAACAGCGGTGCCGGCCGGCATCGCCACGGCCAGCGTCCGCGTCTGCGGCGGGTAGCACACGCCGAGGTCCGCGCAGCCCTGGTAGCTGACCTTCAGCGTGACCCTGCCGCCGTCGGCCGACTGCACCGGCACGCTGCCGGCCAGGCGCTGGCGGAAGGTCTCGACGTGGCCGAAGAACTCGTCCTCGTGCGGCTCGCCGCGCGGCAGGTCCAGTTCGCCCAGGCGGCTGCCGTCGGCGGCAACGGCCTTGGTGCGGTGCCGGTACAGGTAGTAGCCGTCGGCGATCTTCCACTCCAGCGCGATGCGGTCGGCCGACGTCGCCTTGGCGGTCAGGGCGAACGCCTGGTCGACCGGCAGCAGGTCGTCCTCGTCGATCGCCGCCAGCGCGGGCGTCGCGCAGGCAAGGCAAAGGGCGAGGGCGGCGGCGATGCGCGGCCAGCGGGGTGCGAACGACTTCGACATCACGTGCTCAGGGTTCCTGTCCGCCGGCGTGCGGCGCGACTTGGGCGGAAATCCATTCCAGGCAGGCCGGCAGGCCGGCGGCGACTTCGACCGCAACCACTTCCGGGAGTTCGTAGGGATGCAGCGCGACGATGCGTTCCACCAGCGCGGGCATCCGTGCGGCCACGGTCTTGATCAGCAATTGCACCTCGTCGGCGCGCTCCACCGCATCCTGCCAGCGGTACACCGACTGCACCCCGGGCAAAACGCTTACGCACGCGGCCAGCCGCTCGCCCACCAGCGCATCGGCGATGCGCGAGGCGGTGGCGGCGTCGGGGCAGGTGCAGAACGCGAGGACGGCTTGCGGCATGGCCCCGATTGTACGGATTGCCGTACGGGGCCGTGCCGCCGTGGGCCTTTCGTCAGTTCATCTGGCAGGTCGCCGGCTGCGTGGACTCGAACAGCGCCTGCGTCGCCCATTCGGGATGGTCGATGAAGGGGTTGCGGTTGCCCTGGAAGCTGTAGACCACCTCGTTGCGGCCGCGCTCGGCGTCGTCGGGCGGGTCGGCCTGGTGCCAGGCGAGCAGGGTCGACAGCAGGCCCATGTAGGCCGGCGAGCCGGAAGTCTTGACGATCAGGCTGCGGTTGTCGGTGAGCTCGAGGTCGGGTTCGGACTGGTCGGTGTGGGCGTCGCGGCCGCCCTCGTAGCGGATCGCCATGTACATCACGGCGCGCGCCATGTCGCCCTTGCGCGCATCCCAGGGCTCGAACGAGCCGCCGTTGCCGTCCGGCCCCTTCACCCAGTTCGAATCGCCGGCATCGCTGCCGCCGCCGCGGCCGTCGTTGGCCTCGGTGGCGCGCGCGCCGCAGTTGCTTGAGGCCGGGCAGTCGGCGTAGGGCTTGTTGCCGCGGTCGCCGTTGTAGGCCGTGTCGCTGAGATAGAGCATGTGGGTGTCGGTGTAGGGCGCGTTGGGCAGGCCCTTGTCGCCGCTGCGGCTGCCGAAGCCCAGCGAGTTGGGCCAGGTGTGCTCGCGGTTGTAGGTGAGTCCCGACCCGGTGCCCGCGCGGTCGCTGCCCTTGGCGTAGCTGCGGTTGCGGTAGACGTCGATGATGCGGCCGGCGTTGGCCGGGTCCTCGTCGGCGATCTCCAGGATCGTCCAGGTGCTGGTGCCGCTGCCGCTGTACGGGTACACGGCGTGGCCGCGGATGGTCTCGTGCAGCGAGCAGCGCAGCTGGCCCGGGCTGCTGGCGTTGACGTGGGCGTAGTAGCCGTCGTCGTCGTCGCCACCGCCGCCTTCGGCGACGTTGAAACCGACCGACGCATTCGTGCCCGGATGCGCGCCGCCTGCGTCGGTGAGCTTCGCCGCGTCGATCGACAGCACGCAGTGCTCGCCGCCGTGCAGGGCGGTATTGGTGGACAGGGTGAACGCCGCGCCCGAGGCCGGATGCGACAGCGCCACGCCGCCCGATACGTCGCAGGCCAGCGCGAAGGCGCCGGCGGCGGCATCCACCACTTCGTTGAACACCACCTCCAGGTCGCCTGCGGCCGGGAAGCCGGTGGCGCCGTCGGCGGGCGTGGTCGACACCAGGATCGGCGCCGGGTTGCTGCCGCTGAAGCTCTGACCGTCGTTGCAGGCGCCGAAGCTGTCCGCCGACGAGCCCGCCCAGCTGAAATCCCCATAGCCGCTGCCCGAGCCGCGCAATTGCAGCGACGTCCCGGCGGGCGTGCCGCTGTCTTCTGCCACCGGCAGGCTGTCGCTGGTCTGGCCCGAGGCAGGGCCGTTGGCGGCGGTGACGCTGCCTTCGTAGCCGAGGAACTGCACTACCGCGCCGCCGGCGTCGACCAGGGCAATGGCGTCGTTGGAGCCGTTCTGCAGGCCGCTGTACGCCACCGTGGCGATCCGCACGCTGCCTCCGCAACTGGAGACGCTGCCGGTGGGCACCGTCGCGCTGCCGTAGGTATTTGCGCTGCCGGGCGAGCTGCCGCCGCTGTACAGATGGACCCGGTAGCCGGCCAGGCTCTCGCCGTCGGTGGCGACGATCTCGATCCGCTCGCCGCTGTCGCCGCCGGCGTTGTCGTAGTGCAGCTCGTTGACGAAGACCGCGGCGTGGGCGCTGCCGCAGGCCAGCAGCAGGCCACCGGCAAGCAGGCGGGCGGGGTGGGGGATCGCGAAAGCCATGGCGTGCTCCGGATGGGCGATCGGGCCATCGTGTCGGCGCGCGTCCGGCGCCGCCATCCGGGGCGGACCCTATGCCGCCGGGCAACGGTTCCGGCCCCGGCGAAGATTTTCCATCGGCGGCCCTTGAAAGGTCCCCCGGTCGCCCCATCTTCGGTGCATCCCCGGTTTCGCCGGGTTTTATCGTCCGCTGGTTTGGCACTCGCCATTGGCGACTGCTAGAATCCGCGCCCAGCTCTACCTGTTTTCTCAAACCAATCAATCACTTGCGAGGGTTGCAATGAATCTCAAGCCGCTCTACGACCGCGTGGTCGTCAAGCCGATCGAAGCCGACGAAGTTTCCGCCGGCGGCATCGTCATCCCCGACAACGCCAAGGAAAAGCCGACCAAGGGTGAAGTGGTCGCCATCGGTGAAGGCAAGGCGCTGGACAACGGCCAGCTGCGCGCGCCCAAGGTCAAGGTCGGCGACCAGGTCATCTACGGCCAGTACTCGGGCAGCGCGTACAAGCTCGAAGGCGTCGAATACAAGATCGTGCGCGAGGACGACATCCTGGCCGTCCTGGGCTGAGTCCCCGAGCAGCGGGAATGAGGGGAATGAGGGGAATGGGGAACGACACGTCGTCGTTGCCCGATTCCAGTCGTCCTCCCAACTCCCGCGACCCGTCGTTCCCCATTCCCCTTATTCCCCATTCCCGCTTCTGAGGTAACAGCCATGTCCGCTAAGGAAATCCGCTTCGGTGAAGACGCGCGCGCAAAGATGGTGCGCGGCGTCAACACCCTCGCCAATGCCGTCAAGGCAACCCTCGGCCCGAAGGGCCGCAATGTCGTGCTCGACAAGAGCTACGGCGCCCCGACGATCACCAAGGACGGCGTGTCCGTCGCCAAGGAGATCGAGCTGGCCGACAAGTTCGAGAACATGGGCGCGCAGATGGTGAAGGAAGTCGCTTCCAAGACTTCCGACAACGCCGGTGACGGCACCACCACCGCCACCGTGCTCGCGCAGGCGCTGATCCGCGAAGGTTCCAAGGCGGTCGCCGCCGGCATGAACCCGATGGACCTCAAGCGCGGCATCGACCAGGCCGTCAAGGCCGCCGTCGCCGAGCTCAAGAACCTGTCCAAGCCCACCGCCGACGACAAGGCGATCGCCCAGGTCGGCACGATCTCGGCCAACTCCGACGAGTCCATCGGCACGATCATCGCCGACGCGATGAAGAAGGTCGGCAAGGAAGGCGTGATCACCGTTGAAGAGGGCTCGGGCCTGGACAACGAACTCGACGTCGTCGAGGGCATGCAGTTCGACCGCGGCTACCTGTCGCCGTACTTCATCAACAACCAGCAGTCGATGTCGGCCGAATTGGATGACCCCTTCATCCTGCTGCACGACAAGAAGATCTCCAACGTCCGCGACCTGCTGCCCGTGCTCGAAGGCGTGGCCAAGTCCGGCAAGCCGCTGCTGATCGTGGCCGAAGAAGTTGAAGGCGAAGCGCTGGCGACCCTGGTGGTCAACACCATCCGCGGCATCGTCAAGGTCTGCGCAGTGAAGGCCCCGGGCTTCGGCGACCGTCGCAAGGCGATGCTCGAGGACATGGCGATCCTCACCGGCGGCACCGTGATCTCCGAGGAAGTGGGCCTGTCGCTCGAGAAGGCGACGATCAAGGACCTCGGCCGCGCCAAGAAGATCCAGATCACCAAGGAAAACACCACCATCATCGACGGCGCCGGCGAAACCGGTGGCATCGAAGGCCGCATCAAGCAGATCAAGGCGCAGATCGAAGAGACCTCTTCGGACTACGACCGCGAGAAGCTGCAGGAGCGCGTGGCCAAGCTGGCCGGCGGCGTTGCGGTGATCAAGGTCGGTGCCTCGACCGAGATCGAAATGAAGGAAAAGAAGGCCCGTGTCGAAGACGCCCTGCACGCCACGCGCGCAGCCGTCGAAGAAGGCGTGGTCCCGGGCGGCGGCGTCGCCCTGGTGCGCGCGCTGCAGGCCATCGGTGAGCTCAAGGGCGCCAACGAAGACCAGGACCACGGCATCGTCATCGCCCTGCGCGCGATGGAAGCCCCGCTGCGCGAGATCGTCGCCAACTGCGGCGAGGAGCCGAGCGTGGTCCTCAACGCGGTCAAGGACGGCAAGGGCAACTACGGCTACAACGCCGCGACCGGCGAATACGGCGACATGATCGAGTTCGGCATCCTGGACCCGACCAAGGTCACCCGTTCGGCGCTGCAGAACGCGGCCTCGATCGCCGGCCTGATGATCACCACCGAGGCCATGGTGGCCGAGCTGCCGAAGAAGGACGAGCCGGCGATGCCGGGCGGCGGCGGCATGGGCGACATGGGCGGGATGGGGTTCTGATCCCACGGTATCGTTTCGAGCAACAAGGAAAAGGCCCGCTTCGGCGGGCCTTTTTCATGCTTGCTGCTTTCGCGTCGGTTTGCGCCGGTTCTGGCGACGGCACGTCCTACATCTGCATGACCGGTCCGCTCCGGCCAGGATCATCAGCCCCCCTCGCCAGTTCGCGCTGCTGAGCGGACTCCTGTTGCCGGATGGCGGCATGGCTGGCGGCAAGCAGTCTTTCGTCCGACTGCTCCACGGGCGTACGGATCGACTGCGCCGTGGCAACGTGCGTGCGCAGGTGCGCGGGATCCGTCAATTGCCCTTCCACCGCGAACAGGTTGGTGCCGTTCGTTCCCATGACCACGTGATCCACGCGCCGCAGGCCGGCTTCCCTGCATTGAGCCAGCAGGCAGCGGCTCATGCGCTCGCTCGCTTCGTCATGGGGCTTGCCGATGCCATCGTCGACCTTGTGCACGCCCTCGCGGATTTGCTGCAGCATCGCGTGGTCGGGGTGGTCGGGGTGGTCGGGGTCGGCCGGGCTGCGGCGTGGGCCGGATGCCTGCCGATTGACCGGAGGCGGAAGCGGGTAGGTGAGGTTTTGCCGGTGATCAGGATGACCGGGATGCCCCGGCGCGGTGGGTTCTGTCGCCGGCTGAGCGGGCATTGGCCGGCCTGGGGTGAAGACATCTTCACGATCAACCACGCGATGTCGCATCGCCGGGGCCATTCGCAACGTCGCCGGATCAATGTCGCCGGTCTGCGGCAGGCCGTGCGCGCGCTGGAAGTCGAGCAAGGCTCCCTGCATGCCTGGCCTGTATACGCCATCCTGGTCGAGCGCCCCGCCGTCGGTCACACGATAGCCTTCGTCGGCCATCACGCGTTGCAGGTCGCGAACGCGTTCGTTCGATTGCCCCAGGCGAAATGTACCGTCGTCCACTACCGGCAGGGGCTCCACATTCTCCCGGTAGCGGGCCTGCACGGGCAGCCGGCCGTTGGCGAGGTCGTCCATGTAATTCTGGAACTGTTGGTAATGTCCCGTGTCCATCTCGATATGGACGTGCATGCCTACACCTGCAGGACGATTGAGCCCGAGATTGTCCTGCTGGCCGAGGCTCTCTCCGTAGCGGATGGTGTCGCCGGGCTCGACAGTAATGTTGCTCATGTGCCGAAGTCGGGCGATCACCGTTCCACCTTCATGGTCCATGATCTCCACGAACCCGGCGTAGGGACGGACACTGTTCACGTACCCGGAGGCCGGTGAAGGTATATCCACGGCCCTCGCGCTTGTGTTGCGCGGCGGCTCCGGGTCCTCAAGAATGAAGTCCTTGACGAGCAGGACCTGGTCAGGGCGAAGGGTGTCGTAGCGATCGACGCGGCCGTTGATCACTTCCTCGAAATCGCCACCGACGTAGGCATGGGAACGACGCGCGGGGTTCTCTGCCCGCAGGATCGAGCCTTCCTGCATACGAATGTTGCGATTCCCCCCGGGATGATGCGTGACCAGTCCCTCCAGCGAGGCTACTTGCTCGTTGTACTGCACGCCATTGTCCTGCGGGCGCCCGAGCTGTTCTATCCGATATGTCCTTCTATCGTCTGTCATGACTTATCCCTTAGTCACACTTCTGGTACACGCGCACCCCATCCGTTCCGGCGATGCCAAGCTTGCGGCCGCCAAGGACGAATATCTCCGAGATCGGCGTGTCATAGCCATCGCCCCCAACGTTCAGAAGCGACTGGATGGACCACGCTTGCGGCTCCGATGAAATCTGCCGCACTTCCATGGGCTTATTCGCATCCTCATAGTGCCCCAGGCGGTCCTTGTCGATGACAACAAGGCTGTCGCTGTCGTAATTGATGGGCGATGTGCATGCCATGTCTTCCGGCATCCAATGTCCGCGCAGCTGCGCGGGATACTCTGCCGCGACTGGCACGTTGGTCGGATGGGGTGGAGCCGCTGACTGTGAAGCGGTTGTCGTGCCACATGCGCAAAGCGACCAGGCGGTCGCAAGCAGCACGATGGCGTGCATGCGCTTCGTGCGTCGAAAACGATTCATGGATCCGAAACTCCCACGTCCGTGTTGGAGAATTCAGGCTAGCATGATCATGGGCCGCGGGGCGGCTACCAAAGCCGCGACTTGAGCGACCTCCGTCCCGGCACTACGCTTCCCCCCATGCCAACCTCAATGATCATCGTCGACGACTTCCTCGGCCCCGCGGATGCGAAGGGGCTGCGCGAGGCGGCGCTCGGGCTGACCTATCCGGAGCAGCAGGGCGCATTCCCCGGGCGCAACTCGGTGGAGCGGATGGAGATCGGCGGGTTGACCGAGGCGGTGTCGCGGCTGGTCGGCGAGCCGCTCAGGCCGATGCCGCCGACGGAGTCGCACGCGAAGTTCCGGATCACCCTGGCCGGCGATGTGGGCCGGGCGAAGGTGCACGTGGATTCGTCGCACTGGTCGGGGATTCTGTACCTGAGCCGGCCCGAGGATTGCCAGGGCGGCACGGAGTTCTTCCGCCACATCCCGACCAACACCGAGCGCGCGCCGTACGACGACGCGGAGCTGGCGGCGATGGGTTACGCCTCGCGCAAGGAGATGTTCAGCGAGGTCATCAATCGCGACGGCACCGACGATTCGAAGTGGGAAATGACCATGCGCGTGCCGATGCGCTTCAACCGGCTGGTGCTGCTGCGGCCGTGGCT
>DATCYC010000373.1:0-2124 GCA_036570525.1 Luteimonas sp. | reverse complement strand
ATCGAGGATGGCCGCATCACCGCCGTCGGCGACGACGCCACGATCCTCGCACTCGCCGGTCCCGATACGCAGCGGATCGACCTGCAGGGCCATCGCGTGGTACCGGGCATCAACGACGCCCACGTGCACCTGGGCGCGAGGCCGCCGTCGACCGAGCTGGAACTCCCCTTCCCCAGGCCGGACGCGGCGCAGGTGCTCGACGCGCTGCGCGCGCAGCCGCGCGACGGCGAAGGCTGGATCACCGGCCAGGTCGGCGGCCAGGCGTTCGCCGACCCGCGCCTGGACATCGACCGGCTGGATGCGCTGCAGCCCACCCGCCCGGTCATGCTCGCCAGCTGGACCGGCCACGGCGCCATCGTCAACAGTGCCGCACAGCGCGCGCTGGCGCTGGACCTCGACGCACCGGTGGCGGGCGGCTGGTACGGCGAGAACGATGCCGGCGAGTTCGACGGCCGCCTGTACGAGTACGCGCAGTGGCGGCTGCAGGCGCTGCAACCTCTGCTGCCCGACGAAACAGTGATCGCCGCGCTGCGCGGCTACGCCGATCGCGTGCTCCGCTACGGCACGACCTCGCTGCAGGCGATGTCGATGCGGCCGCCACGGCGGTTCCTGCCGCTGTGGCAGCGCAGCGGGGCACGGCAGCGCCTGCGCCTGATCCTCCTGCCGCTGCCGGCGACGCTTGGCGAACCGATTCCCGGCATCGACCTGCCGCGCAAGGACGCTGGCAGGCCGCGCGTCACCGTCTCCGGGACCAAGTGGATCCTCGACGGCACGCCGGTCGAACTCGGCGCTGCGGTGCGCACGCCGTACGCGGGGACGCAAACCAAGGGGCGCCTCAACTTCAGCCGCGAAGAAATCGAAACCCTGCTGCGCGAGATCATCGGCCGCGACGACCAGCCGGTGCTGCACGTCGTCGGTGACGCTACTGCAGAGACCGTGCTCGATGCGATGGCCGCCATCGCGCCGGCGGAAGACTGGCGCCCGCGGCGCCTGCGCTTCGAGCACGGCGACGGTCTGCGCGCCGACCTGCTGGCGCGGGTGCGCGACTACGGCGTGATCGTGGTGCAGAACCCCTCGCACCTCACCATCGCCTCGCCCTTCACGGCCGAAAGCCTGCTTTCCGGCCTGCTCGACGCGGGCATCCCGCTCGCGCTGGGCAGCGACGGCCCGGCCAATCCCTGGCTCAACATGATGTGGGCACGGCAGCTTCCTGCAGCGCCGGCGCAGGCGCTCACCCGCGAGCAGGTGCTGCGCGCCTACACCGCCGGCAGCGCCTACGCGGAGTTCGCCGAAGACACGAAAGGCAGGCTCGCACCCGGCTACGTCGCCGACCTCGCGGTGCTCTCGCAGGACGTGCTGGACGAGACCGTTCCCGTCGACGCGCTGACGGCGACCACCAGCCTGCTGACGATCATCGGTGGCGAGGTCGCTTGGCACGACCCCGCATTCCAGCCGTAGGTCGGGGCTACGCCCCCGACGCCCCGCGCACCCCACCCCATGCGCCCAGTCGCCCGGCGCGCTCGATTCGTCGCAAGAAAGCGTAGCCCCGACCTACGGATCCAGCAGTTCCTTGGCCATCACGATCGCGTCCTCGCGCCCGACGTGCGCGGGGTAGTAGCGCGGGCGGCGGCCGATCTCGTTGAAGCCTTCGTCGTGGTACAGCGCGATCGCATGCGGGTTCGACGGCCGCACCTCGAGGAACACGCGCCGGGCGCCGTGCCCGCCGGCGAGCTTGAGCAGCGCGCGCAGCAGGCGCCGGCCGAGCCCCTGGCCCTGCAGCTGCGGATCGATGCAGATGTTCAGTACGTGCGACTCGTCGGCGGCAACGCTGAGCACGCCGTAGCCGAGGATGCGGCCGTCCTCGTGCAGGATCCACGCCGGGTAATCGGCGCGCAGGCAGTCGCGGAAGATGCCGTGGGTCCACGGGAACGGGTATGCGCGATGCTCGATCTCCATCACCGCTTCGAGGTCGTCCTCGCGCATCGGCCGCAGCCGGCCTTTCGCCGTATCGGCCCGGTCGGAGGCGATCGCACTCATTGCCTCGCGCCTCTCGCTCAGCGCGGCCGCGCGGAGGCACGCAGCGCGCGCAGCAGGCGCCGGCCGAGCCCCTGGCCCTGCAGCTGC
>DATCYC010000372.1:0-4566 GCA_036570525.1 Luteimonas sp. | reverse complement strand
GCGGGAGCAGCAGCAGGTCGAAATCCTTGTTCGCCTTGACCAGCGCATCGACCACCAGCAGGGTCGATTGCGGCGGCACGTTGTCGTCCATCATGCCGTGGATCAGCAGCAGCTTGCCCTTGAGGTTCTTGGCGTGCGCCGCGTTGTCCTGGCCGGTGTAGTTGGTGGTGCCGTCTTTCTTCTTCACCAACAGGCCGTGGTAGCGCTCGGCCCAGTCGTCCTCGTAGCTGAGGTTGTCGTGGTTGCCGGACTCGGCGATGCCGACCTTGAACACGTCCGGGTAGGTGAACATCGCATCGGCGGTGGCGTTGCCGCCGCCGGAATGGCCCCAGATACCGATCCGGTCGAGGTCGATCCACGGGTACTTCGCGCCGAGCTGCTTCAGCGCCGCCACCTGGTCGGGCAGGGTGTTGTCGGCCATGTTGGCGTAGGACACGTCCTGGAACGACTTGCTGCGCAGCGGCGTGCCCATGCCGTCGACGGCGATGACGATGAAGCCGAGTTCGGCCAGCGCCTGGTTGTCGTCGTATGTCGGCCGGAAGCTGCGCGAATCGATCGAGCCCTGCTGCGGACCCGGGTAGATGTTGACGACGATCGGGTACTGCTTCGCCGGGTCGAAGTCCGACGGCTTGAACATCTGCCCGTAGAGATCGGTGCTGCCGTCGCGCGCCTTTACCGTGAACACGCTCGGCGGCACCCAGCCCGAGGCCTTGAGCCGCGTCAGGTCGGCGCGGGCGATTTCTGCCACCAGCCGGCCGTCGGCATCGCGCAGCAGCGCCACCGGCGCGGTGTCGATGGTCGAATACACGTCGACGAAATACTTGCCGTCGTCGGAGGGCGTGATGACGTGGTTGGCGTTTTCCGGCGTCAGCAGTTGCACGTCGCCGCCGTCGAGGCCGACCTTGTAGTAGCGCACATAGTAGGGATTGCCCGGCTCGCGGCCGACGCCCTCGAACCAGAGCGTGCGCGTGTCCGTATCCAGGTGCGCGATCCGGGTGACGTTCCAGTCGCCCGCGGTGATCTGGCGCTTGCGCTTGCCGGTGGTGAGGTCGTGCAGGTACAGGTGGCCCCAGTCGGAGTTCTGACTGAACCAGATGAACTCGTTGCTCTGCGGCAGGTAACGCCAGTTGACCGAATCCAGCGCCGGCGCGCTCTGGTACTGGGTGGCCACGGTTTCGGTGTACACGTCGCGTACCGCGCCAGTCTGCGCATCGGCCACGCGCAAGGTCGCGGACTTGTGCCCGCGGTCGGTGCTGACGAAGGCCAGGGTCTTGCCGTCGGGCCCCCACTGCACGTCTTCCCAGCCTTCGCTGCACGCCAGGTCGTCGGCGCAGGTGGAGCGGTGCTGGTCCGGCGGCATCTTCAATCGCACCACCTTGCGCGCCGGCACATCGATGACCACGCGCTCGATCATGGTGACGTGCTCGTCGCCCACGAACGGGTACTTCCACTGCTCGACCTTCGGCGCGCCGACATCGGTGCCGACCAGGGTCATGGTGCTGGTCCTGCGCTGGTCCTGCCGGAAGGTGGCGATCTTCGTCGAATCCGGCGACCACACCAGGATCGCCTTGTCGGTGTGCTTCCAGCCGGCGTTGTCGGTGGCGTAACCGTAGTCCTTCACGCCGTCGGTGGTGAGTTGCGTCTCCTTGCCGGTGGCGGTGTCGCGCACCCACAGGTTCCAGTCGCGGATGAAGGCCTCACGGGTCTTGTCTGGCGACAACACGGCCGGTTCTTTCGGTTCCGGCTTCGCCTCGCAGGCACCCTTGCCCGACAGGTCGCACAGGTAATGTTTGCCGCTTGCCGTGACGTCCAGGCGGCCGTCGTCGGCACGGCTCCAGTCGCCCAGCGGCAGCTTTTCCGCCTTCACTTCCTTGCCCGAAGCCTTGGCCAGCGCCGCGGCCAGCTTCACGTGGTCGAATGCCGGCACCACGCCGCCGTGCGCGGCATCCATGCGCAGAAAGCGGTCGCCGTTGGCGTCGTGGTCGCGGTACCAGAACTGCGCGTCGTCGATCCAGTGCACCGGTTCGATCGCGTGGTCGACCAGCGGCTTGGCGTTGTGCGCCAGGAATTTCTCCGCGCGCGCGTAATCCTCCACGGTCACCACGGGCGCCTGCGCGAACGCCGGTCCCGCACAACCCATCGCCAGCCACCCGGCCAGCACCACCGCGCGCGCGCGTCTGCCATCGATCATCGAATGCATGCAGTCCGTCCCGTGTCGAATGCGGCGCATGTCGTGCGCGCCGTTCGGACCATGCTAACCCGCACCCGCGTGACTTGCGGCGCATTGCCCGCGCGCGGCGCGCGGCGTAGGGTCGCGTCAGCCTTCCACGAGACCGACACCATGAAGCCACTCGTCCTCGCCATCGCCCTCGCGTTGACCCTGCCCGTCGCGGCATCCGCGCAGGCGCCCGCACCGCAGGCGGCCACCGCCGCGCCGGCCACGCCCGCGTGGGTGGAGAAGAGCAACGCCGACGCGCAGGTGCTGATCGCAGCGCAAGCGAAGTTCCAGCCCGAGGGCTTCTCGTTCTTCGGCATCCCCGGCTACGACGACAAGGTCGCCGACCTGGGGCCCGACAACGGCGAGCGCTTCCGCGCGGCGATGGCCGATGCGAAGGCGACGCTGGAGAAGAAGCTGCAGGCCGAGCACGACCCCAACGTGCGCCAGGACCTGCAGATCATGATCAAGGCGGCCGACGAGGGCATCCAGGGCAGCGCGCTGCGCGAACGCCTGCTGCTGCCGTGGACCGACGCGCCGCAGCTGGTGTTCTCCGGCCTGCAGGGCCTGCTGTCCGACCAGACGCCGCCTGAACGCCGCGCGCGTGCGCTCGACCGGCTTGAGGCCTACGTGGGCATGGCGCCGGGTACGACGCCGATCACGCAGCTGGCGCGCGAGCGCTACGAGGAACGCGCCGGCGACAAGGCGCTGCTGCGGCCGACGAAGCTGGAGGTCGAACAGGCGCTGGGCAACGTCGACACCTACATCGACGGCATCGGCAAGCTGTTCGCGAAGTACGAGATCGAAGGCGCGCAGCCGGCGCTCGACGCGCTGGCGAAGCAGCTGACCGATTACGAGACCTGGGCGCGCACCACGGTGCTGCCCGAGGCGCGCACCGACGCGATGCTGCCGCCGGAACTGTATGCGTTCCAGCTCAAGCAGTTCGGCATCGACATCGACCCGCAGCTGCTGATCGACCGCGCCCAGGTCGAGTTCATGGAAACGCGTGCGGCAATGGCGCAGCTGGCACCGCTGGTGGCCGAGGCCAAGGGGCTGGAAGGCATCGACGACGGCGACTACGTCGCGGTGATCCGCGCGCTGAAGAAGGACACCATTCCCAACGACCAGCTCGAGGCGCGCTACCGCAAGGTGATCGACGCGATTGACCCGATCATCCGCAAGCAGGGCATCGTCGACGTGCCGAAGCGGCCGATGGTAATGCGCCTGGGCAGCACGGCCGAGTCCGCGGCGCAGCCCGCGCCGCACTTCCTGCCGGCGCCGCTGGTGGGCAACACCGGGCAGCAGGGGCAGTTCGTGCTGCCGGTTTCGGTGCCGAACCCGGACGGCTCGTCGCTGGAGTACGACGACTTCAACTTCGAGTCCGCGGCGTGGACGCTGTCCGCGCACGAGGGCCGGCCCGGCCACGAGCTGCAGTTCACGGCGATGGTCGAGCGCGGCATTTCGCTGGCGCGCACGCTGTTCGCGTTCAACTCGGTCAACGTCGAGGGCTGGGCGCTGTACGCCGAGGCCGAGATGCTGCCGTACGAACCGCTCGACGGGCAGATGATCGCGCTGCAGCTGCGCCTGCTGCGCGGCGCGCGCGCGGTGCTCGACCCGATGCTCAACCTCGGTCTGATCGACCGCGAAAGCGCGCGCCGGGTGCTGGAAGAGGAAGTCGGCGTGTCACCGGCGATGGCCAAGCAGGAGCTGGACCGCTACATGTTCAACGCCCCCGGCCAGGCCGGCAGCTACTTCTACGGCTACAGTCGCATCCTGCAGCTGCGCATGGATACCGAGCTGGCGCTGGGCGACCGGTTCAGCCGACTGGGGTTCAACAACTTCCTGCTCGACCAGGGCCTGCTGCCGCCGGACCTGCTGGCGAAGGCGGTGGAGGAAGAGTTCATTCCCGCGCACAGGTAGCGCGGGACGAACCTGGGCAGGGGGAGGAGCCGGAGCCAGGGCGTCAGAACGGCAGCTGCAGCTCCGGGTCCTGCGCCAGCAGCCGCTCGCGGAACGCCTGCTGGATGCGCGCCAGGGCTTCCTCGGAGTCGCCGTCGAAGCGCAGCACCAGCACCGGGGTGGTGTTCGACGCGCGCACCAAGCCCCAGCCATCGGGCCAGTCCACGCGCAGGCCGTCGATGGTCGACAGGCGCGCGTCGTCGAAGTGCGACTGGGCGACGAAGCGCTCGACGAACGCATGCGGGTCGCCATTGGGCGCGTCGACCTTGATCTCCGGCGTCGACACGCCGTTGGGCAGGGCGTTGAGCACTTCGCTGGGCGCCTGCTGTTCGGTGGCGAGGATCTCCAGCAGCCGCGCGGCGGCGTAGATGCCGTCGTCGAAGCCGTACCAG
>DATCYC010000371.1:0-2736 GCA_036570525.1 Luteimonas sp. | reverse complement strand
CCCGAGGCCGCGCGCCGCCGCGGCATCAGCGGCGTGCTGGTGGAGGAAGTCACGCGCGGCAGCCGCGCCGAGCGCAACGGCCTGCGCAAGGGCGACGTGGTGGTCGCCGCCAGCAGCGGCGGCTTCGGCGACCTGCCCAGCTTCCGCGCCAGCGTCGGCGACGATCCGCAGTCGCTGGTGCTGCGGATCCTGCGTGGCGGCGGCCAAGGGTCGCTGCCGATGCGGTGAGGCGCCCCTCACGCCTCGCCAACCCGGAATCGGCCATGATCGCGGGAACTGTCCGCCCACCACCGGAGTTCCCACGATGAATCCCACCCACACCGACAACCTCAAGAGCAATCTCGGCGAGGCCAGCGACCATCTCAAGCAGGCCGCCGGCCACGCCAGCGATGCGTTCCGTAGCGCCGCCAGCGTCGCCGGCGACGAGGCGCGCCTGGGCAAGGCGCAGGTGAAGGCCGACCTCGCCGACAGCGCGCTGTCGGGCATCGCCGCGATGGAAGAAGGTGCGGGCGCCGCGCGCGAGCAGGTCGACCAGCTGATGGTCAAGGGCCAGGACCTGGTCGACAGCGCCGCCGACCTGATCCGCGAGCGCCCGATCGCCTCGTTCGGCGTGGCCTTCGCCGCCGGCTGGATCATCGCCAAGCTCGCCCGCAGCGGCGGTGGAGACAAGTAGGCTGCGGTCACAGGGGGAATGACGTGACCGAACGCGAGCCGCGGGAACAACCCGGCAACGACACCGGCGACGAGAAGCCGCCGCACCTGGACGAAAGCGTGCGCCGCATCGGCGCCGCCGGCCGCGCGACGCTGGACTCCGCGCTCGACACCGGCCGCGCGCTGCGCAGGCTGGTCTCGGCCGACCTGGCGCTGGCGCGCAGCGCCATGGGCCGCGCACTGGCCTGGGTGGCGGTGGCGATCGTGTTCGGCGCCTCGGCCTGGCTGCTGGTGATGGGCGTACTGACCGCGCTGCTGCATTCGCTGGGGCTGTCGTGGCTGGCGTCGTTCGCGATCTGCGCGGCGCTGAGCCTGGGCGTCACCGGCTTCGCGGCGTGGCGGGTCTCGGTGTTCTTCGACCACGCCGGCATGCACGCCACGCGCCGGCAGCTGGCGCGCTTCGGGATCGGCGACGAGAACGATGACGACGAGGCAGGCGACGAAACGGCGCCGGCGCCGCAGGCGGGTGCGCAGTGAAGTTCGAGGCGATCCGCCGACGCGTCGAGCGCAGCGAACAGCTGGTCGACGGCCGCGCGCTGCAGACCGGCGTGCGCGCGGACGCGCTCAAGTCCACCTGGCGCGAAAGCTGGACGCCGGCACGGATCATCATCGCCGGGCTGGCCACCGGCTTCCTGGCCGGCCGCGCCGATCCGGCCCGGATACTGAAGCAGCTGGGCAGCGGCGGACGCTGGATCCAGCTGGTCGGCGCACTGTCTGGCCTGGCCGCCTCGCTGCAGTCGAGCATCGCCGCGGCCGACGCCGGCAAGGCGGTGGATCGCGCCGACGAAGCCGCCGAGCAGGCCGGCGATGCCGCCGCTTCGGCGCAGGCGGTTGCCGACGACGCCGCGCCTGCAACGAGCGACGACGACGATGCCCGGCCGCGGCCAGGCCCCGATCGCCGCCGCCCCGATCCGACCTGGACCACGCGCCCGGCACCCGCGGAAGCGGCAACCGAAGTATCCGAACGCTGACTGTCCGCGGAGGCCCCACTTGAACGCCCAGGAACCGTCCCTTTCCGGCGACAGCCCCGCCCCCGCCCCCGCCGCCCCACCGCCGCGCCCGCGCGCCTCCACCTCGCTTGTGGTGCTGGCCACGCTCGCCATCGGCTACACCCTGTGGGCGGCGCAGGCGGTGCTGCTGCCAATCGCGCTGGCGATGTTCTTCGCCCTGGTCGGCAACCCGATCCTGCGCGGCCTGCGAAAACTCTGGATCCCGCGCTTCCTCGGCGCGCTGTTGCTGCTGCTGGTGGGCCTGGCGGCCACCGTGCTGCTGGGCCGGCAGCTGGTCGTCCCGGCCAGCGAGTGGGTGCAGCAGGCCCCGCGCGAACTGCGCCTGCTGACGCCCAAGATCAAGCGCATGACCGAACCTGTGCAGCAGGCCAACGAGGCCGCGCAGACCTTCGCCCAGGCGACCGACAGCGGCCCCAAGTCGGCCAAGGTGCAGGTGGTCAGCATCCAGGAAAGCGATCCGTGGAAGTCGCTGACCGCCACGCCAAAGATGATCGCCTCGGTGCTGGCGGTGGTGCTGCTGACTTATTTCTTCATGGTCTTCGGCGAAAACCTGCAGCGCAACGCGATCGCCCTGCTGCCCACGCGCCCACGCAAGAAGCTCACGGTCGACATCCTGCAGGCGATCGAGCGCGAGATCTCGCGCTACGTGCTCACCATCACCCTGATCAACACCGCCGTGGGCATGATCCTCGCCGGCGCGCTGTACTGGCTGGGCGTGGAACTGCCCGAGGCGTTGCTGTGGGGCACGCTGGCCGCGCTGCTGAATTTCGCGCCCTACGTCGGCCCGCTGGTCGGCGTGGTGCTGATGCTGCTGATGGGATTCATCACCTACGACGAGATCGGCCCCTCACTGCTGCCCGCGGCGATCTATCTGGGCCTGCACACGCTCGAAGGCCAGATCCTCACGCCCGTCGTCCTCGGCCGCCGCATGGCGCTGTCGCCGCTGATCCTGATCCTGGCGCTGATGGTGTTCGGGTGGCTGTGGGGCATCATCGGCCTGCTGCTGGCGGTGCCG
>DATCYC010000370.1:0-3919 GCA_036570525.1 Luteimonas sp. | reverse complement strand
CGACGGCAGTTCGACCTTCGCCGCGGGCCTGGGCATCTCGCCTTCGGGCGTGAACTTGATGATCTGCTTCCACGAGCGCGTCAGCGCGTCGGCGAACACCAGGACCAGGTCGCCCGGCTGGCCCATGCGCAGCGCGGCGTCCACGGCCTGCTGCTCGTCGGGGATGATCGAGATCGCCTCCTCGGCGACGCCCAGCCCGCGCAGTGCATCGGCGATGATCCGCGGCACCTCGTCGCCGTCGCGGCCACGCAGGGCGTCGTCGCGGCGGGCGATGTAGTGGTCGAACTTGCCGGCGACGGCCGCGGCGATTGCCAGCAGGTCCTCGTCGCGGCGGTCGCCGGGGCCGGCCAGCACCACGATGCGGCGGCCGGTGACGTCCAGGCGTTGCGCGAGGTCGGCCATCATGCCGACCGCGTGCGCGTTGTGGCCGTAGTCCATCAGCACCTTGAACGGGTGCTCCTCGAACACGTTCATCCGCCCCGGCGCCTGGAAGAAGGTGGTGTCGAAGGTGCGCAGGCCCTGGCGGATCGCGTCGAGCTTGATCCCCAGCGAGTACGCCATCGCCGCGGCGAACATCGCGTTCTGCACGTTGTGCAGCGCGCGGCCCTCGAGCGTCGCCGGGATCAGGTGGGTCCACATCAGCGGGATGTGGCTGCCCTTGTCGTAGAGCGTGATCATGTGGCCGTTGACGCCGGCCTCCAGCGCGCAGGCGCGCCCGCCTGCACGGATATGCTCGCGCACCAGCGAGTGCGACGGATTCATCGTCACGTAGCAGATGGTCTTGGCGTCGGTGTAGCCGGACATGCGCAGCACGTTGGGGTCGTCGGCGTTGAGCACCGCGCACTCGCGCGCGACCTCGATGACCACGCGCTTGATCTCGGCCAGCTGCTCGAGCGTGTCGATGCCCTTGAGGCCCAGGTGGTCGGAGGCGACGTTGAGCACCGCGCCCACGTCGACGTGGCGCACGCCCATGCCGGCGCGCAGCAGGCCGCCGCGCGCGGTTTCCAGCACCGCCATGTCGACGTGCGGGTCGGACATCACCATCCGCGCCGACACCGGCCCGGTCATGTCGCCTTCCACGGTGCGCTGGCCGTCGATGTAGACACCGTCGGTGGTAGTCAGGCCGGGCGTGTAGCCGGCCATCTTGGTGATGTGCGCGAGCATGCGCGCGGTGGTGGTCTTGCCGTTGGTGCCGGTGATCGCGGCGATCGGCACCCGCGCCGGCGTGCCCGGCGGGAACAGCATGTCGATGACCGGGCCGGCGGCGTCGCGCGCCGTGCCCTCGCTCGGCGCCACGTGCATGCGGAAGCCCGGCGCGGCATTGACCTCGCAGATCGCGCCGCCGATCGACTTGTAGCTCTCGGCGATGTTCGGGGTGATGAAGTCCACGCCGCCCACGTCCAGCCCGATCGCGCGCACCGCGCGCACCGCCATGTCGCGGTTGTCGGGATGGATGATGTCGGTGACGTCGGTGGCGGTGCCGCCGGTGGACAGGTTGGCGGTGGAGCGCAGGTAGACGATTTCGCCATCGGTCGGCACCGAATCGGCCGAGTGGCCGGCGCGCTCCATCATCAGCTGCGCCTGCGCGTCCAGCTCCAGCCGGGTGAGCACCTTCTCGTGGCCGACGCCGCGGCGCGGATCCTGGTTCACGGCCTCGACGAGTTCGGCGATCGTGTGCGTGCCGTCGCCGACCACGTGCCCCGGGGTGCGCTTCGTCGCCGCGATCAGCTCACCGTTGATCACCAGCAGGCGGTGGTCGTCGCCGGGCTGGAAGGTTTCGACGATCACCGAGCGCGAGTGCTCGCGCGCGGCGTTGAAGGCCTCGCGGATCTCGTCGTCGCCGCTGATGTCGATGGTGATGCCGCGGCCGTGGTTGCCGTTGTAGGGCTTGAGCACCACCGAGCCGCCGAGCTTGCGCGCGGCCTTGAGCGCATCCGTCTGGCTGGTGACCAGCACCTGCCGCGGCACCGGCAGGCCGAGCGAGGCGAGGATCTTGTTGGTCTCTTCCTTGTCGCCGGCCAGCTCGACGGCGATGTGCGGCGTGCGGCCGGTGACCGTGGCCTGGATGCGCTGCTGGTACTTGCCGTGGCCGAACTGCACCAGCGACTGCTGGTTCAGGCGCAGCCACGGGATGTCGCGCTCCTCGGCGGCGCGCACCAGCGAGGCCGTCGACGGGCCCAGTGCGCGGCGCTGCGCGTAGCGGATGAAGTCGTCGCGGGCGGTGTCCCACTCCCAGTCCTCGGGCAGGTTGCCGGGCGTGCGCAGGTCTTCGGGCAGCAGCGATTCGAGCAGCCGCAGCGCCAGTTCGCCGGCGCCGATGCCGACTTCCTTCTGCTCGTACTCGTAGATGACCGAATACACGCCCGGACGGTCCTCGGAGATGCTGCGGGTCTTGCCGAAGGTGACGTCTTCGCCGGCCATGTTCTGCAGCTCGATCGCCACGTGCTCGAGCACGTGGCCCAGCCAGGTGCCCTCGCCTTCGCGCATGCGGCGGACGAAGCCGCCCGGTTCGCGGTACGAGCAGCCGTGTTCGGCCAGGCCCGGCAGCGCCTCGATCAGGGTGTCGACGAAGGCCGTGCCCAGCTTCGCGGTCGGCCAGGCTTCGAGCGCGCCCAGGTCGAGCTCGAGCCGGATGACCGGGAAATGCGCATACAGCGACGGGCCGACGTAGACGGAACGGTTCAGGACACGCATCGGCACTCCCCTCTCTCTTTCAGCTCTTGTCTTCCACCAATGTACCCGGCGACGCGCGGCGCGTGTTCAGGTCGAACGTCGCGCCGGCGACCAGGATGTGCACCTTCAGGCCGAGCAGGCACACCGGCTGCTCCTGGCCGGCTTCGGCCATGGAGGAAAACTGCAGGTCGCCGGCATCGACCACGGTCAGCGCGCCACTGCCCTCGACTTCCAGCACATTGTCCGGGCTGATGAACGCGGCGGTGTCCTCGTCCAGGCCGATGCCGATCGGGAACGGGTTGAACGCCAGCGCCGCGACCAGGCGGCCGAGGCGGTCGCGCTGGCGGAAGTGCTGGTCGATGATGAAGCGGTTGGTCAGGCCCAGGCCCGGCGCCAGGCGCACGCTGCCCGCGCGCGGGGACGAGCCTTCCTTGCCGAACGCGATCATGTGGTCGCTGAGGATGCTGGCGCCGGCGCTGGTGCCGCCGACGTGCACGCCGCGCGCGTTGCGCTCGCGGATCAGCTTGGCTGCCGGGGTGCCGCCGATGATGGTGGAGATGCGCAGCTGGTTGCCGCCGGTGAAGAAAATGCCGGTGGCGGTCTCGAGCTGGCGCAGGTACTCGTCGCGCTCGCCGTCCTCGCGGCTGGCGAAGCCGATCGAGCGCGCGCGGCCGGCTTCGAGCCGGTCGAACAGTTCCTCGTAGCGCTGGCCGGTGTCCGGCAGCTTGCTGGCGGTGGGAATGATGGCGATGTCGGCATCACGCCCGCCGCACAGCTGCACGAAGCGCTTCAGGATGCGGCGCCGCATCTCCTTGTCCTCGGCCCCGCCGATCGGGACGATCCAGCCACGTTCTTCGCCCTCGGCGACCCTGCTTGGACACATTGCGGTGCTGACTCCTCGTGCCGCTCCCCGGCGGCGTGTTGCCCTGGACCCGACGCCGTGCGGGCGCCGCGGCGACGCGCCAGGATAGCGATCGCGGCGGCCAAAATAGCATCATTCGACGCGATGGCCGCCGTCGGCGTCCCAGCCGTAGGCGCGCTCGACCTTCGCCACCCGGATCTCGAAATGGCCATACCAGCGCGCGCGACCCTGCTCTCGCGTGGCGGCATGTTCGGCGTGCCGGCGCCAGGCGCGGATCGCCTCCTCGCTCTCCCAGTACGACACGGTGATGCCGAACCCGTCCGCCCCGCGCGTCGACTCCACGCCGAGGAATCCCGGCTGTTCGCGCGCGAGCTCCACCATGCG
>DATCYC010000369.1:0-1729 GCA_036570525.1 Luteimonas sp. | reverse complement strand
GCCGGCTACTTCTTCCGCTCCGACCACTTCCCGTTCGCCAAGCGCGGCGTGCCGGCGGTGTCGTTCGGTTCCGGCGAGGACATGGTCGACGGCGGCCTGGCCGCGGGCAAGGCGTTCTCCGACGAGTACCGCGCCAACCGCTACCACCAGCCCGCCGACGAGTGGGAGGCGAGCTGGACCTTCACCGGCATGGCGCGCGACCTGCAGCTGCTCTACACGGTGGGCAGCGAGCTGGCGAACTCGGAGCGCTGGCCGAACTGGAGCACCGACTCCGAGTTCCGCGCCGCGCGCGATGCGAGCGCGGGCGAGCGCAAGTAGCCACCGCCGTGCCTTGCTCCCTCCCCTGCGAAGGCAGGGGAGGGCTGGGGAGGGGTGTTGTTGGATCAACCCGAACCGTGAGCACCTCCTCCCAGCCTCCCCCTGCCTTCGCAGGGAGAGGGGCAAGAGCTCGCGGCTTCTGCCGCTCCTGCATTCCTGCTGACACACGATGACGCCCGACCACCTTCGCGCCAGCCACGGACTGGCCTTCCACCACCCGCTCGCCTTCTGGGCCGGCTGCGCGCTGATCATCACCGGCGTCGCGTCGCACATGCCGATGTTCATGATGGGCCGGCACACGCACTGGCAGATGGTGGGCATGCCGATGGATGCGTGGATGCTGTGGGGCATGGCGATGATCCCGGCCGGCGTGGTGCTGGCCGGCTTCGGCCTGATGCCGCGGCTGGCGATGATGCGCGAATCGCTGCACGGCGGCGGGCACCTGTCCGGCCGTCACCAGCATTTCCACGTCGCCGACGGCGTGCCGCTCAATCGCGAGCACTGGAAGCTGGTCGTCGTGCTGGTGGTCGCGCTGGCGGTGGACGTGATGAAACCGGCCACGCTGGGCTTCGTGATGCCGGGCATGAGCCTGGAGTACTCGATCAGCACGCCGACGGCCAGCGTGCTGGCGCTGGTGGCGCTGATCGGCACCACCGTCGGTTCGATCGTGTGGGGGCGGCTGGCCGACGTGTTCGGGCGCCGCGCGGGGATCCTGCTGTCGGCGCTGATGTTCATCGGCACCGCGATCTGCGGGGCGATGCCGACGTTCGAATGGAACCTGGTGATGTGCTTCCTGATGGGCGCGTCGGCCGGCGGCATGCTGCCGATCGCGTTCACGCTGATGGCCGAGACCGTGCCGGCCGCGCACCGCGGCTGGCTGCTGGTAGCGCTGGGCGGCGTGGGTACGTCGGCCGGCTACCTGCTCGCCGCGGGCGCGGCGGCGACGCTCGAGCCGCTGTTCTCCTGGCGCGTGCTGTGGCTGCTGAACATGCCCACCGGGCTGGTGATCCTGATCCTCAACCGCTACATCCCCGAGTCGCCGCGCTTCCTGTCCAACGCCGGGCTCGAGTCGCAGGCGCGCGCGGTGCTTCGCAAGTTCTCGGGCAGCGCGTCGACGATCGAGCACGACGATCCGGAGCACCCGGGCGCACCCGCGCTCGACGACCCGCACGTGGTCAAGGGCATGCGCGCACTGCTGCGCGGGCGGCACGCCAGCATCACCTGGGGCCTGGTGGTGTGCGGCGTGGCGTGGGGGCTGGTGAACTTCGGCTTCGTGCTGTGGCTGCCGGTGAACCTGGTGCAGTTCGGCGTCGACGCCGAGGGCGTGAACCGGGTGCTGGCGCAATCGGCGCTGCTGGCACTGCCGGGGATCGCATTGGTGGTGTGGATGTACCACCGCTGGAGCAGCGTG
>DATCYC010000368.1:0-3233 GCA_036570525.1 Luteimonas sp. | reverse complement strand
TTCCTGTCGGGCGTGACCGGGCAGTTCTACAAGCAGTTCGCGGTGACCATCGCGATCTCGACGGTGATCTCGGCGATCAATTCGCTGACCCTGTCGCCGGCGCTGGCCGCGCGCCTGCTCAAGGCGCACGACGCGCCGAAGGATCGTCCGTCGCGCCTGATCGACCGCCTGTTCGGCTGGCTGTTCCGGCCGTTCAACCGCTTCTTCAAGCGCAGCTCCGACGGTTACCAGGGCGTGGTTTCGCGCACGCTTGGCCGCCGCGGCGCGGTGTTCCTGGTCTACGCGGTACTGCTGGCCGCGACCGGCCTGATGTTCAAGGCGGTGCCGGCCGGGTTCATCCCGACCCAGGACAAGCTGTACCTGATCGCCGGCGTCAAGCTGCCCGAGGGCGCGTCTATCGCGCGCACCGACGCCATGCTGTCGAAGGTGGCCGACATCGCGATGAACACCGAGGGCGTCGCGCACTCGATCGCGTTCCCGGGCCTGAACGCGCTGCAGTTCACCAACACGCCCAACACCGGCGTGGTGTTCCTGCCGCTGGAGCCGGCCAACAAGCGCCACCGCAGCGCCGCCGAGATCAACGCCGAGATCAACCAGAAGATCGCCGGGCTGCAGGAGGGCTTCGCCTTCTCGCTGATGCCGCCGCCGATCCTCGGCCTGGGCAACGGCAACGGCTACCAGATGTTCATCGAGGACCGCGGCAACCTCGGCTACGGCGCGCTGCAGGACGCGGTGGCAAGCATGCAGGGTGCGATCGCGCAGACGCCCGGCATGGGCTTCCCGATCACCAGCTACCAGGCCAACGTGCCGCAGCTCGACGCGGAAGTGGATCGGGTCAAGGCCAAGGCCCAGGGCGTGCCGCTGACGGAACTCTTCGACACGCTGCAGACCTATCTCGGCTCGACCTACGTCAACGACTTCAACAAGTTCGGCCGCACCTGGCAGGTGATCGCGCAGGCCGATGCGCGCTTCCGCGACGACGTGCAGGACATCGGCAACCTGCGCACACGCAACGACCGCGGCGAGATGGTGCCGATCGGCTCGATGGTGAAGATCCACGAAACCTACGGACCCGATCCGGTGCTGCGCTACAACGGCTATCCGGCCGCGGACCTGGCTGGCGAAGCCGACCCGCGCGTGCTGTCCTCGGCGCAGGCCATGGGCACGCTCGAGGCGATCGCGTCGAAGGTGCTGCCCAACGGCATGGCCATCGAATGGACCGACCTGAGCTACCAGCAGTCGACCCAGGGCAACGCCGCGCTGGTGGTGTTCCCGCTGGCGATCCTGCTCGCCTTCCTGGTGCTGGCGGCGCTGTACGAGAGCTGGACGCTGCCGCTGGCGGTGATCCTGATCGTGCCGATGTGCATGCTCTCGGCGCTGCTGGGCGTGTGGCTGACCGGCGGCGACAACAACGTGTTCGTTCAGGTCGGGCTGGTGGTGCTGATGGGCCTGGCGTGCAAGAACGCGATCCTGATCGTGGAGTTCGCGCGCGAGCTCGAACTGCAGGGCAAGGGCATCGTGGAAGCGGCGCTCGAAGCCTGCCGCCTGCGCCTGCGCCCGATCGTGATGACCTCGATCGCGTTCATCGCCGGCACCGTTCCGCTGGTGCTCTCGCACGGCGCCGGCGCGGAAGTGCGCTCGGCCACCGGCATCACCGTGTTCGCCGGAATGATCGGCGTGACCGTGTTCGGCCTGTTCCTGACCCCGGTGTTCTACGTCGCGCTGCGCAAGCTGGTGAGCAAGCCGCTGGTGCGGCATGACGCGGACCCCAAAACAGGCGACTACGTGGAGGTGCCCCTTGGCTGACCCGGAGCCGCACATCCCGTCGATCGAAGACATCCGCAGGCTGTTCGAACAGCTGCCGGCCGACCACCGCCCGGAGGGCGGGCCGGAGGCACTACCGCCTCCGCCCGCCGACAGGCACGAGGAGACTTCCCATGAATGACCACAGATCCGCGACACTCTTGCTGCTGAAGTCCGCGGCGCTGACCGTCGCGCTGTCGGCCTGCACCGTCGGTCCCGACTTCGTGCGCCCCGACATGGCGGTGCCGGATGCCTTCATCCAGTCATCGGCGGCGACCGACGGAACCGCGGACGCCGCCACCGCCGCGGACGCCGACCCGGCATTCTGGCAGGCCTTCGGCGACCCGCAGCTGACTTCGCTGGTCGAGCAGGCACTGGCCGCCAACCACGACCTGCGCATCGCGCTGGCCAGCTACGACCGCGCCAATGCGCTGCTGCGCGGCTCGAAGTTCGACTACTTCCCGACCATCACCGCCGGCGCCGAGGGCAGCGATTCGCGCGCCAGCGCGGACCAGGCGCCGGGCGTGGCGCGCGGCGACCGCGACGGCGAAAGCTACAGCGCCGGCGTCAACGCGAGCTGGGAGCTGGACCTGTTTGGCCGCATCCGCCGCGGGGTGGAAGCCAATCGCGCCGGCACCGCGGCCAGCGCCGCAGATCTCGAGGCGGCGCAGGTGGCGATCGTGGGCGAGGTCGCGCGCACCTACTTCGACCTGCGCGGCCTGCAGGAGCGCCTGCGCGTGGCGCGCGAGAACGCCGACAACCAGCGCGAGACCCTGCGCCTGGTCGACGCGCGCCTGGACGCCGGGCGCGGCACCGGGTTCGACACCGCCCGTGCGCGTGCACAGCTGGAAACGACTTCGGCGCGCATTCCGGCGCTGGAGGCGCAGGTCGCGTTCGACATGCACCGGCTGGCCGTGCTGGTCGGAAAGACGCCCGACGCGCTGGTCGCGGAGCTCACGCCGACACGCGCGCTGCCCGAACTGCCGGCAAAGCTCGACGCCGGCACACCGGGCGAACTGCTGCGCCGTCGCCCCGACATCGCCGCCGCCGAACAGCGCCTGCACGCGGCCACCGCGCGCATCGGCGTGGCGACCGCGGACCTGTTCCCGCGCTTCACGCTGGGCGGGCTGATCGGCAGCCAGGCGATCGACACCGGCGCGCTGTTCGAACGCGACAGCGAGACCGGCTTCATCGCGCTGGGCATCGACTGGTCTTTCCTCGACATCGGCCGCGTGCGCGCACGCATCGCCGCGGCCGATGCCGACGCCGAAGGCGCCCTGGCGCGCTACGAACAGACCGTGCTGCTGGCGCTGGAGGACACCGAGAACGCGCTGGTCCGCTACGCCCGCGCGCGCACCGAGGATGCGCACCTGCAGCGCGCCGCCGCCGACAGCGCCACCGCCGCCAGGCTGGCGCGGGTGCGCTTCGAC
>DATCYC010000367.1:0-15923 GCA_036570525.1 Luteimonas sp. | reverse complement strand
TGGCGATGCTGCGCGGCGCCGGCGTGTCCGGCGCACGCCTGTTCGACGCGATGTCCGCGGGCAGGCAGGTCTGGCGCGTGCGCGTCGGCCCGGTCGACAGCGCGAAAATCCCGGAGCTGTCGGCGCGCGTCGCCGGCCTGGGGTTCGGCCAGCCGCAGGTCGTGCGCGACTAGCCACCTATTCTTTCCACCTCGCTTGCACAAAGCGGTTCTACCCCTGGAGTTGTGTTGTCGATGAAAGCCACCCTGACCGCGCGCAGCGCATTGCTCGCCGCCCTGTTCACCTCCGCCATTGGCCTGGCCATGGCGCAGACGCCCGCGCCCAAGCCGTCCCCGGCGCCTGCCGCGCTCAGCGACAGCCTGCCGATCCCGCCCGCGCCGGAACCCAAACAGTCCAACTCCTGGGTGCTGCTCGACGCCGCCAACGGCCAGGTGCTGGCGGGCGAGAACGTCGACGAGCGGGTGGCGCCGGCCAGCATCACCAAGGTGATGACGTCCTACGTGCTCGCCGCGGAGATGAAGGCCGGCAAGATCGGCCGCGACGACCAGGTGATGATGACCGAGAACGCCTGGCGCACCGGCGGCGCCGGCACCGACGGCAGCTACAGCGGCTTCGAGGTCAACAAGACCGCGCGCCTGGAAGACATGGAAAAGGGCATGGTGGTGCAGTCGGGCAACGACGCGGCGATCGCCCTGGCCGAGCACGTCGCCGGCAGCGAGGCCGCCTTCGCGCAGCTGATGAACGCCTACGCCAAACAGCTGGGCCTGAAGAACACCCACTTCGTCAACGCCACCGGCCTGACCGCCGACGGCCACTATTCCAGCGCGCGCGACCTGGCCCTGCTTGGCCGCGCGCTTGCGCGGAATTTTCCCGAGGCCTACAGCTACAACAAGATCAAGGAATTCACGGTCGGCCCGATCACCCAGCGCAACCGCAACCTGCTGCTGTGGCGCGACTCGTCCGTCGACGGCATCAAGACCGGCCACACCTCGGCCGCCGGCTACTGCCTGATGGCCTCGGCCAAGCGCGGCGACCAGCGCCTGGTCGCGGTGGTGATGGGCGACACCAGCGAGAACCAGCGCGCGGTGGATGCGCAGGCGCTGCTCAACTGGGGCTTCCGCTTCTACGAATCGCACAAACTCTACGACGTGGGCAAGGCGGTGGCCACGCAGAAGGTGTGGAAGGGCAAGGCCGACGAAGTGCGCCTGGGCGTGACCCGGCCGCTGGTGGTCAGCAGCCCGCGCGGCAAGTACGAGCAGCTCAAGCCGACGATGGACGTGCCAAAGACCCTGGTCGCGCCGATCGCCAAGGGCCAGCAGATCGGCACGGTGAAGGTGACGCTGGACGGAAAGACGATCGCCTCAGCGCCGCTTGTCGCGATCGACGCGGTCGAGGAAGCCGGCTTCTTCGGCCGCCTGTGGGACGCGTTCTGGATGTGGTGGGAATCGGCCTGAGGCCGCTTCGCAAGACAACAGGAAAGGGCCGGCGCAAGCCGGCCCTTCTCGTTGATGGGCGTGGGTGGATCCTGTAGGAGCGGCTTCAGCCGCGAGCTTTTGGAGCCAGGCTGCCTAGGCGACTGGTTGGAAACCCATCCCCACCCAACCCTCCCCTTGAAGGGGAGGGCTTTACACCGGCGTGCGTGCCTCAGCGTGCGAGGCCGAACAGCGTCGAGTTCACCCAGCCGCGGTTGCCCAGCTCGTCGTCCACTTCCCACATCAGCCCGTCCTTGTTGCCGGTGGGGTAGAGCATCATCCCGACGTCCAGGTCGCGCACCGCGCCGCCCTTGCCGTCGGACTGCTTGAGCAGCCGCGCCGGCTTGTTCACCGTCACCGCCTGCTGCGCGTTGGCCGCCGAGGCGTCCATCGGCAGGCCGCCCAGCTGCGCGACCATGTCGGTGTAGGCCTGCAGGTAGGCCAGGGTCAGCACCTTGCCCATCTCGGTGTTGGCGTAGCCGGTCGCGCCGCCGCCCAGGGCCGCGCCGCGGAACACGCCCGCGCCAGCGCCCCAGCCCAGGTCGGTCTTCGTCGCGTGGCCTTCGGTCATCGCCACCTGCTCGGAGGAGCGCGCGTCGGTCACGGTCAGCACCACGTCGGCGGTCTTGCGCTTGATGTTGATCCCGCCGACAACCGCCGCGGCCGTCCGGTCGCCGATCAGGCCGCCGATCAGGCCGCCGATCCTGTTGCCCGAGGCGTCATCGTTCTGCGACACCACGTCCGGGACCATCATGTAGTCGGCCGCCCTGATCTGGCCCTTGCCGATGTTGGAGCCGCCGCGCAGTTCGCCATCGGCGGCAAGCCCGCGCTCGGCCTTCATCGCCTGCAGCCCGACGCCGCGATCGACCAGCGTGAAGCAGCGCGAGCGGTTGACGAAGACCTTGATCAACGCCGTCGGCGAAGCCAGGCGCTGGCCGCTCCACCAGTTCCTGCCTTGCGACTCGACCACGGCCAGGGTGCCCAGCGAGCGGCTGCAGACGGGGATTTCACCGGTTTGCCGTGCGGGTGCGGCCCGTGCCGCGGGGGCGGCAGCCATCGCCGCCAGGGCACATGCCATGGCCCAGGCCAGGCTTGAGCTTCGAATCTCCATGTGTACGGATCTCCCGGATCATCAGTTGTCGGTAGGGCCGATTGGATCGGCCGGTACAGTGAATACGGAAAAAGCGGCGCGAACCAGACACGCCGTCGGCAGGGTGCGGCCCGCCGGTCGCCCTGCGCGTCTTGGGTTGGGCCCGCGGCGGACCCATAATCGGGCGATGGAAATCAAGTCAGACAACCCGGAACACGGCTTCCAGTTCCCCGGCACCTTCGAGATCACCGCGATGGGCCCGGCCACGGCCGGCCTGGAGGTGGAAATCCCGAAACTGCTCACCGCCAGCGGCATCAACGTGCTGCACGAGAGCATCTCGTGGCGGGGGTCGAGCGGCGGCAAGTTCGTCTCGGTGAAGCTGAGCTTCCGCGCCGACGACCGCGCCCAGTACGAGGCCGCGCACGAGGCCCTGCGCGCGCACCCGGAAGTGAAGTGGACGCTGTAAGCCCTTGCTCCCTCCCCTGCGAAGGCAGGGGAGGGCTGGGGAGGGGTGCCTTCTGGATCAGTCCGAACCGTGGACACCCCCTCCCAGCCTCCCCCTGCCTTCGCAGGGGGAGGAGCCAGGCGTGAGCGTGCGCCCCGCCATCGTCCGCGACCTCGGCCGCCGGCCCTACGAACCGGTCTGGCGCGGAATGCAGCGTTTCACCGACGTGCGCGACGAAGCGTCGACCGACGAGATCTGGGTGGTCGAGCACGACCCGGTGTTCACCCTCGGCCAGGCCGGCAAGCCCGAGCACGTGCTGATGCCCGGCGACATCCCGGTGCTGCACGTCGACCGTGGTGGCCAGGTGACCTACCACGGCCCCGGCCAGATCGTGGTCTATCCGCTGCTCGACCTGAAGCGCCTGAAGATCGGCGTGCGCGACTACGTGTGCAGGATCGAGCAGGCGGTGATCGACACGCTGGCCGAATGGAACATCGGCGCGCAGCGCCGCGCCGGCGCGCCGGGCGTCTACGTCAACGACGCCAAGGTCGCCGCGCTGGGCATCCGCGTGCGCCGCGGCTGCACCTTCCACGGTTTGGCGTTCAACGCGGCGATGGACCTGGAGCCGTTCGGCCGCATAAACCCCTGCGGTTACGCCGGGCTGCAGGTGACCTCGGTGCTAGACTTGGGCGGCCCGTCGAGCCCGGACGCCATGAAACCGGTGCTGCTCGACGCCATGGCGGCGCAGTTCGGCCTTGCGTTGCAGGCGGCCCCGCCGCCCGACCTCGCGGAGCCGCTGCCCGTCGCCGTCGCCGCTACTTCCACCCAAGCCGCCTGAGCCGTCCGCCATGCCCGATTCCCCGTCGCGTTCGATTCCCGTGCAGGTCGTTGCCAATCCGGCGTCGGCGCTGGAGGCGGGGGCGAAGCAGGTCGCCGGCGACAAGATCGCGCGCTCGCCGGTGCAGTTCGCCGACGCGCCGGTGCTGCGCAAGCCGTCGTGGATCCGGGTGCGGATCCCGTCGGGCAACGCGGTCCAGAAACTCAAGGCCAAGCTGCGCGAGAACCGCCTGGTCACGGTGTGCGAGGAGGCCAGCTGCCCGAACATCCACGAGTGCTTCGGCCACGGCACCGCCACGTTCATGATCCTGGGCGAGGTCTGCACCCGCCGTTGCTCGTTCTGCGACGTCGCCCACGGCCGCCCCAAGCCGCCGGACCCGGCCGAGCCGCTGCACCTGGCGCAGACGGTCAAGGACATGGGCCTGAAGTACGTGGTGGTCACCAGCGTCGACCGCGACGACCTGCGCGACGGCGGTGCCGGCCACTTCGTCGACTGCATCACCGCGATCCGCGAGTTCAGCCCGGGCACGAAGATCGAGATCCTCACCCCCGACTTCCGCGGCAAGGGCCGGATGGAGCGGGCGCTGGAGATCCTGGCGGCCAACCCGCCGGACGTGTTCAACCACAACGTCGAGACCGTGCCGGACCTGTACCGCAACGTGCGCCCGGGCGCCGACTACCAGTGGTCGATGACCCTGCTGCAGAAGTTCAAGGCCCGGCACCCGCACATCCCGACCAAGTCCGGGGTCATGCTCGGCCTGGGCGAGACCATGGAGCAGGTGCAGGCCACCCTGCGCGACCTGCGCGCGCACGACGTGGAAATGGTCACCATCGGCCAGTACCTGCAGCCCAGTGCGCACCACCACCCGGTGCTGCGCTACTGGACGCCGGACGAGTTCAAGGCGCTGGAGGTCTACGGCATGTCGCTGGGCTTCACCCACGTCGCCTCCGGCCCGCTGGTGCGCTCGTCGTACCACGCCGACCGCCAGGCCGCCGAGGCCGGCGTCGCCGCCTGAACCCGGGCTTGCGGGGTCCGTCCCGCGCCTGACGTTCTGTTCACACCCGGCGCCTGCGGCGCGGTTAGAGTGGATTCGGCGCCGTCGTGCAACTTTGTGCACTGTCGCGCCGTCCATCCAGGACGCCAGACTCCTTCTTTCCCGAACAGCGGCCGTGGCGCGGCCCGAGTGAACGCATGAACCTGTCCCGCACCCTGTCCACTTCCGTGATCGCCCTGGCCCTGTCGGTGCCGCTGGTGCTGATGGCACGCTCTGGCGACGGGCTCCCCGCCACTTCGCGGGTCGACCAGGCCACCACCTCGAAGCTGGTCTACGGCCTGCTGTCCGACAGCCGTTATGCCTATCGGCCGCGGCCACTGGACGGCACCCTGTCGGCCGACATCTTCGAGCGCTACCTCGATTCGCTCGACGGCAGCAAGATGTTCTTCATCGCGCCGGACATCGCCCGGTTCGCGAAGTTCAAGGACCACATGGGCGGCGCGATCAAGGCCGGCGAACTCGACCCGGCGTTCGCGATCTTCTCGCTGTTCCAGCAGCGCGTGGCGCAGCGCGTGGACTACGCGCGCGGGCTGCTCAAGCAGGACATCTTCGACTTCAGCGGCGACGACCGCTGGTACTACGACCGCGAGGATGCGCCGTGGGCGGCCAATGATGCGGAGGTGGAGCAGCTGTGGAAGCAGTCGGTGCGCAACGACTGGCTGCGCCTGGAGCTGGCCGGCAAGGACCCCGACGGTATCCGCAAGACGCTCGACAAGCGCTACGCCAACCTCGGCAAGACCCTGCAGCAGCTCGACGCCACCGATGCGTTCGGCAGCTTCCTCAACGCCTACACCGCGTCGATCGACCCGCATACCGACTACTTCGACCCGCGCAGCGCCGAGCGCTTCAACCAGAGCATGTCGCTGTCGCTCGAAGGCATCGGCGCGCAGCTGCAGAAGCAGGACGACGTGGTGGTGATCCGGGACCTGATCGCCGGCGGTCCGGCCAAGACCAGCGGCAAGTTCACCCCCGGCGACCGCATCGTCGGCGTCGGCCAGGGCAAGAGCGGGCCGATGGAGGACGTGATCGGCTGGCGCATCGACGACGTGGTCGAGAAGATCAAGGGGCCCAAGGGCACCCAGGTGCGCCTGGACGTGATCCCGGCCGCCATGGGCCTGGATGCCGAGCCCACCCGCATCCTGCTTACCCGCGCCAAGATCCGGCTCGCGGAGCGGGCCGCCAAGTCCGAGATCCTCACCCTGCCGGCGAAGGACGGCGCGCCCGCGCGCCGCATCGGCGTGATCGAGCTGCCTGCCTTCTACCAGGACTTCGAGGGCCGCCGGAAGCACAGCGACGACTACGCCTCGGCGACGCGCGACGTGGCCAGGCTGCTCGAGCAGTTCCGCAGCGAGGACATCGACGGCGTGGTGATGGACCTGCGCAGCAACGGCGGCGGCTCGCTCAACGAGGCGATCGAGCTCACCGGCCTGTTCATCGACCAGGGCCCGGTGGTGCAGGTGCGCGAATCCGGCGGCCGGGTCAGCGTCGAGGGCGATCGCGACGCCGGCGTGGCGTGGGACGGTCCGCTGGCGGTGCTGGTCAACCGCGGCTCGGCGTCGGCGTCGGAGATCTTCGCAGGTGCGATCCAGGACTACGGTCGTGGCCTGGTGATCGGCGAGACCACCTTCGGCAAGGGCACGGTGCAGAACCTGGTCGACCTGGACCGCTGGCCGGGCAACGAGGGCAAGCGCTATGGCCAGGTCAAGCTGACCATCGCCCAGTTCTTCCTGCCCGACGGCAGCAGCACGCAGAACAAGGGCGTGGTGCCGGACATCGCCTTCCCGGTGATGGTCGATGCCAGCGAGTTCGGCGAAAGCACGTACGACAACGCGCTGCCGTGGACGCGGATCGCGGCAGTGCCGCACACCCAGTACGGCAATTTCGCGCCGCTGCTGCCCAAGCTCGAGGCGCGCCACGCCGCGCGCACCGCGCACGACAAGGAATTCCAGTGGTTCGAGGAGGACGTCGAGGAGTTCCGCGCCCAGCGGGCCAAGAAGTACGTCTCGCTCAACGAGGCCGAGCGCCGCGCCGAGCGCGACCGCCAGGAAGCCAAGCGCAAGTCGCGCCAGGAGCAGCGCAAGGAGCTCGGCCTGCCGCTGGACCCGCTGGCCGCCGATGCCGCCGACGACGGCCTGCAGGCCAACGAGCGCAACGTGGTCGCGGACGCGGCGCGCGAGAAGGCGGCCGAGGATGCGCCCGACCCGCTGCTGCGCGAGTCGGCGAGGATCCTCGCCGACGCGGTGCAGCTGCTAAACAACGACAAGGTGCTGTCGGCGCAGGTGCTGCCGGCGGCGAGCGTGGAGGGGCACTGGACCGAGTGACGCTCGCCAGGGCGAACATGACACGAGCGGGCGCCCTTCGGCGCCCGTTTTTTTTAGGGCAAAACGCAAAGGTCGAGCGCTTTCGCCTTCGACGACTTCATTTCTTCTGATTGGAGCCGGGCATGCCAGCGGGGGCGTGTGCTGTCCACCGATTGGCCCATGCGCGGGAGACAGAGTTGCATCGCCGCCGGGCGCGGCAGGCGTAGAATTCCGCCAGCAGGACGCGTCCTTCTCCCCGAAACCCCACCCGGATTCCTCCCCATGAGTGCCTCGCAGCCGCTCGTGCAGTCGCCCCTTTCCGCTCCCGCTTCAGCGCTTGCCGTCGCCGTCGCGCTGGCGGTGCTGTACGTGGTCTGGGGCTCGACTTACCTGGGCATCCGCTTCGCGCTGGAAGGCGGTTGGCCGCCGCTGCTGATGGCCGGCATCCGCTTCCTCGTTGCCGGCTCGGTGCTGTTCACCGTGCTGCGCCTGCGCGGCGTGCCGATGCCCACGCGCAGGCAGTGGCGCAACAGCGCCTTCATGGGCGCGCTGCTGCTCGGCCTGGGCAACGGCATGGTGTGCATCGCCGAGCAGTCGGTGTCGTCGGGGCTGGCCGCGGTCGCGGTGGCGTCGGTGCCGCTGTGGATCGGGCTGTTCGCGACGCTGCGCGGGCAGCGTTCCAACCGCCTCGAATGGCTGGGCCTGGGCATCGGCTTCGTCGGCGTGCTCTGGCTCAACGCCGGCAGCTCGCTGACCGCGTCGCCGACCGCGCTGGTGGCGCTGCTGGTGGCGCCGGTCGCGTGGGCGTTCGGTTCGGTCTGGAGCAAGGGCCGCGACCTGCCGTCGCCGTTCATGGGCGCGGCGGCGCAGATGCTGTGCGGCGGCGCGATGATGGTCGTTGCCGGCCTGCTGCTGGGCGAGCGCCTGGATGCGATGCCCACGACCAAGGGCCTGTTCGCGGCCGCCTACCTGGCTGGTTTCGGCTCGATCATCGCCTTCTCCGCCTACGTCTGGCTGCTGCACCACGTGCGCCCGACGCTGGCCGGCAGCTATGCCTACGTCAATCCCGTGGTAGCCGTGGTGCTGGGCGCGTGGCTGGCCGCCGAACGCTTCAGCGCGCACGACCTGGGCGCGATGGCGGTGATCCTGCTCGGCGTGGTGGCGATCACGCTGTCCAGGGCGCGCGCGCCGAAAGTCGCGCCGGCCGCGGAGGTGTCGACGTGACGCCGGCGCCGCTCGATCGTCGCGGCCTGTGGATGGCCGTCGGCGCGTTCGTGATCTGGGGCGTGATGCCGCTGTACTGGCACCTGCTCAAGTCGGTGCCGTCGCTGCAGATCATCATGCACCGCATCGTCTGGAGCACGGTGCTGGTCGCCGGCTGGCTGTTCTGGAAGTACGGGCGCGGCTGGGTGCGCGAGACCCTGGCGATCCCGCGCGCGGCGTGGATGCTCGCACTGAGCGGCACGCTGATCGCGTTCAACTGGGGCCTGTACATCTGGGCGGTCAACGCCGGGCACGTGGTCGAGACCAGCCTGGGCTACTTCATCAACCCGCTGCTCAACGTGGTGCTGGGCGTGCTGGTGCTGCGCGAGCGGCTCAGCGCGGTGCAGTGGGTGGCCGTGGGAATCGCCACCTGCGGCGTGCTGTGGCTGACCTTCAACTACGGCAGCTTCCCGTGGATCGCGCTGGTGCTCGCCGCCTCGTTCGGCGGCTACGGCCTGATCCGAAAGCTGGTCGGCGTGCCGCCGGTGCGCGGCCTCGGGATCGAGAGCCTGTACCTGTTCCTGCCCGCGGTGGCGGTGCTGCTGTGGGGCGAGTTCCACGGCGTGGGCGGCTTCGTCGCCCACGGCGGCACGCATGCCTGGGGCTGGGGCATCGCCGCGCTGCTGGTCGTTGGCGGCGCGCTGACCGCGCTGCCGCTGATCGGATTCGCCGACGCGGTACGCCGCATTCCGTACTCGGTGGTCGGCCTGCTGCAGTACATAGCGCCGACCCTGCAGCTGCTGTGCGGCGTGCTGCTGCTGGGCGAGGACTTCGGCTCCGAGCGCGCGATCGGCTTCGTCCTGATCTGGATCTCACTGGCGATCTACGCCGGCGACGGCCTGCTGCGCGCACGCCGCCGTCCGCTGCCGGCCGCGTAGGAGCGCCCCATGGGCGCGAAGCCCGCGAACCTTGCCGGCCTCGCATCGCGCCCACGGGGCGCTCCTACGGCGCTGCGGTTCCTCGCACGAGGAACCACCACGCCAGCACCGCGACACCGGCGATCGCCACCACGATCGCCGCCCTGCGCCAGGCCCGTGCGCGCCGCCGCAGGCGCAGGGCGCGTTCTTCGTTGAGCGCCCTGGCCTGCGCGATCAGCGGCGCCGCCCCCGCTTCGGCCTGCGCGTACGCCATCTCGGCCTGTGCGGGATTCGCCTCGGCGCGCAGCGCCGCGTCCTCGTAGAGGTCGAACGCGCGCTTCTGCAGGTCGTGCAGCAGTGCTTCGAGCCGGGCGTGGCTCAGGTCAGCGGGGGATTGCGTGTTCATGCGCGGTGGCGTCCGTGGATGGGGGCGGAGCCGCAATGTCGGCGCCCGGATGCCCGGTGTCCGGGTCGGCTTCCGGTGCGAGGTCGCCGGAGATGACGAGCTGCGACGGCCCGCCGTCGGCCAGCGGGTCGGGCGGCAGCTGCAGCGGTTCGCAGTCGCCGCCTGCGGCCTGTTGCATCCAGCGGGCGATCGGGAGCGCCAGCCAGTCGATGCGCAGCGGCAGGCTGATGTGGTTCTCGTCTGCCAACTCGCGGTAGCGCACGAGCGGGGACGCTCCGGCCAGCGCGTGCGCCGCGGCGACCGGAATGTACTGGTCGTCAGCACCATGCAGCAGCAGTGTGCAGGTCGCGGTCGTGGTGAGCGCGGCGCGCACGTCGACGGCGTCCAGGTCGAGTTCCAGCCGCTGGCCGGCCTCTGCTATGCCGCGTTCGATGTCCCGGGCATCGTGACGCCAGCGCGCATAGGCACGCATCAGCGATGCGCGCATGCCATCGTCCCCGCGCCTGGCCTGCATGCGGGCGATGACGCCGCGCACGCCGTCGCCGGCGTTGGCGTAGCTTTCCATCGCCACGATGCCGGCAATGCGTTCGCGCAGCAGCGGTTCGGCGAACAGCGCGGTGGCGGCGCCGTACGACACGCCGAACAGGTACACCGGGGGCGGCAACCGGCCGTCGACCTGCAGCTGTTCAACGAGCGCAGCGATGTCGCGGGACTCGCGGGCGCCGAATCCGGCCGGCGCGCGTGACGACCTGCCGTGATTGCGCAAATCCACCATGATGCCGCGGTAGCCGAGCTCCGATAGGGCCAGCGCCCACGGCAGCATGCTGGACGCGTCCAGCCCCCAGCCGTGCAGGAAAACCACGCTGCCCTCGGGTGGAACGGGTTGGCGCTTTTCGCCGAGCTTGAACTTGAACTTCATGCGGCTGTCGCCGCGCGAGATCGTGTACGCCATGTCGCGGGCAACAGGCGCGATCGAACCGTAGGCGAGGAGGACGCCATCGGGCGTGCGGAAGGTCGCCGATTCGACGCCGATCGTCGATTCCATTCCTGCGACCGTCTCGGCGTCCAAGAGCGAGGAACTGTGCGGCTGCGCGATGCGCTCGCCCAGCGACGTGCACCCGCCCGCAAGGCAGGCCGCAAGCGCGACCACAACCGCGCAGGGGCCGTGCAGCCGCATCATCATGCGTCGCGCAGGGCGGTGGTTACCGGCTGGGTGGCCGCGCGCAGGGCCGGGAACAGGCCGCCGACGAAGCCGATCGCCAGCGCCCACTTCAGGCCCGTCCACAGCACGTCGGGCGAAACCTTGAACGCGAACGTGAGCTGGCCGACGCCGCCGGCGATGGTCGAGGCGGTGTAGCCGTTGAACACGATCCACGCCAGTGCGCCGCCGAGCACGCCACCGAGCAGCGCCAGCAGCATCGTTTCCAGCATCACCGCGACCACCACCGGCACGCTGCGGAAGCCGAGCGCGCGAAGCGTCGCGATTTCGCGCGCGCGCGTGGCCACGGTGGCGAACATGGTGTTGAGCGCGCCGAACACCGCGCCAATCGCCATGATCGCGCCGACCACGATGCCGATGATGCGGATCACCTTGGTCATGCCCTCGGACTGCTTGCTGAAATACTCCAGGGTGGTGCTGGTGTCCACGTCCAGGCGCGGGTCGGCAGCCAGCGCGGCCTTGAACTGCTTGAACGCGCCCGGATTCTCCAGCTTCGCGGTGACCGAGGAGCGGGTGCTGCCGCGGCGGTAGGTGTTGGCGACCACGTCCGCGTCGCCCCAGACCTCCGAATCCATCGCGTCGCCGGAATGGAACACGCCGGCGACCGTCCAGACCTGGCTGCCCAGACGGATCTGATTGCCGACATCGAGCCCGGCGAACTGGCGCTGCGCGCCGGTGCCGACCACGATCTCGCGCTTGCCGGTGCCGAAGCGCTGGCCCTCGATGATCTCCACGTCCGGGCGCACCGCCCAGGCCTGCGGGCCGATGCCACGCAGCTGCACGCTGCCGTCCTCGTCCGGCGCGCCGCCCTTGACCGGCAGGTTGGCAGCGACCACCAGCTCGGCCGAGGCGATCGCGCGGCCTTGCGCGTCTCGGGCCACGCCCGGGGTCTGCTCGATTGCCTTGACCGAAGCGTTGTCGAGGGTCGACATCACCTCGGCCGCCGACGCGCCGCGCATCACGATCGCGGTGTCCTCGCTGCCGCTCTTGCGCAGCGTCTCGCGATAGCCCTCGGCCATCGCCAGCATCGCCACCAGCACCGCGACCACGCCGGCGATGCCGATCACGACCACCGACGATGCGCCGAGCCGGCCCGGCAGCGTGCTCACGCCGATGCCGGTGACCGAGCGCGCCTGGCGGCCGCGCCGGGTGATCACCATCCACAGGCCCAGCAGCACGGCCAGGCCAAGCAGGAACGGCCACGGCAGCACCAGCCAGGCGGCGATGCCGGCGACGACCACCAGGAACAGGACGACGCCGACCAGGAACGACTTGAGCTTCTTCATGACAGGATTCCTCGTAGTGGCCGCATCAGCGGCCGGCCAGCGCGTCGACGATGTTCAACCGCATCGCCCGCATCGCCGGCAGCACGCCGACCAGCAGGCCGATCGCGACCATCAGCCCCAGGCCCAGCAGCCAGCTGCCCGCGTCGACAGCCGGCATCGAGATCACGCCGCCGCTGACGGTCGTGATTGCCGGCGCGAGCCCCGCCGCGAGCCCCAGGCCGAGTACGCCGCCGATCAGCACCAGCAGCACCGATTCGGCCAGCACCAGCCCCAGCACCGCGCCGTCGCGGAAGCCGATCGTCTTGAGCACCGCCAGCTCCGGGATGCGCTCGCGCACCGCCTGGGCCATGGTGTTGCCGGTGAGCAGCAGCAGGGTGAAGAACACCGCGCCCATGATCGAGCCGACGATCAGGCCGATGTCGGCCATCTGCTTCATCCAGTTGGCGGTGGCCGCCTGCTCGGTCATGGTCTTGGTTTCGTGGTCCGAGTTCTGCGACAGCGCGTCGATCGCCGCCGCGACGCGGTCGGCCTGGTTGACGTCGGCTATCCGGCTCACGTACCAGCCCACGTCGCCTTCGACGTAGGGCGTGGACTCCTCGAAATACTTGTAGTGCAGCAGCAGCAGCTGGTCGTTCCAGCCGCCGTCGGCGTCGTCGGCGTTGTGCAGCACGCCGACGATGTCGAAGGCCCAGTTCTTGCTGCCGTCGCTGTTGGGAAAGATGGTCGACTGCAGCGGGATCTTCTGCCCGACCTTCCAGCCGAAGCGCTTCATCAGCGCCTCGCCGACCAGCACCCCGGTACGGGTGCTGGCGAAGGCCTCGCGCTCGGCCGCGGACACCTCGATCTCCGGATAGAGGTCGAGGTAGTTCGGCGCCACCGCGAAGCTGAAGATCTGGTTGCGCGGGTCCTGGTAGGCGCCGCCGAACCAGTTGGCGTAGGTGACGTCGCGGACGCCGTCGACCTGGCGGATGCGCGGCAGCAGCGAGATCGGCAGGGTCTGGATGAACGACAGCCGCGAGCCGGTCTGCAGGCGTTCGGCGCCGTTCGCGCTCTGCCCGGCCTCGGCGAAGCTGGTGCGCACGCCGTTGAGCAGGCCGAACAGCAGGAACGCGGCCAGGATCGACAGCAGGGTCAGGATGGTCCGGGTCTTGCGCCGGAACAGTTCGGACCAGATCAGGGGCAGGTATTTCATCGATCTCTCCTTTGGCTCCCTCCCCTGCGAAGGCAGGGGAGGGTTGGGGAGGGGTGCCTTTCGGATCAGTTCGAGCCGTGGGCACCCCCTCCCTGCCTCCCCCTGCCTTCGCAGGGGGAGGAGTCATGTCATGCGTGCGTCGCCTGTTCCACCAGCGTGCCCTTGTCCAGGTGCAGCGTGTGGCTCGCGTACTCGGCGGCCTTGGGGTCGTGGGTGACCATGACGATGGTCTTGCCGTGCTCGCGGTTGAGCACCTGCAGCAGGCCCAGGATTTCCTCGGCCGACTGGCGGTCGAGGTCGCCGGTGGGCTCGTCGCAGATCAGCAGCGTCGGATCGGACACGATCGCGCGGGCGATCGCCACGCGCTGCTGCTGGCCGCCGGACAGCTCGTTGGGCTTGTGCTTCGCACGGTCGCCAAGGCCCACCAGCTGCAGCGCGATCTCGGCGTTGCGCTTGCGCTGCGCCGCGCCCAGGTTGGTCAAAAGCAGCGGCAGCTCGACGTTGCGCTGCGCGGTCAGCATCGGCATCAGGTTGTAGAACTGGAACACGAAGCCGACGTGGTCGCTGCGCCACTGCGAGAGTTGCCCGGCGCCCATCTGATCGATGCGCGCGCCGTCGATTTCGATCTCGCCGCCGCTGGGCGTGTCCAGGCCGCCGATCAGGTTGAGCAGGGTGGTCTTGCCCGAACCCGAGGGACCCATCAGCGCGACGAAGTCGCCCTTGTCGATGTCCAGGTCCAGGCCGTGCAGCACGGCGATCTTCTCCGGGCCGCGCTGGTAGGTCTTGGTGAGGTCGCGGATCGAAACCAGGGATGCCATGGGCGTGCTCCTCTCGGGTTGTGGGGTCGCGTGGCGCGGAAGTGGCGCTGCGCGGATGTTTCGGGATCTGTGGATCAGGAGTTGCGAATCAGGGCGGATGAATCAGGGCGGATCAATGCGTGCGAATTTGAATCGCCATCCCCGACACGACGAACGAAGCCTCACGATTTCGACTCCCCGGCCGCGACGATCCGCACCTTGCCGCCGTCCTCGAGCTCCGCCGGCGGATCGAGCACCACCGTCTCGCCCGCCGACAGCCCGGACAGCACCTGGCGGTCGTCGCCGCGGGTGCCGCCGAGCTTCAGCGTGCGGCGCTCGACCGTGCCCTCTTCGCCGTCGCCGTCCACCACGAAGGCGACGCTGCCGCCGTCGCGCACGTCGATCGCGGCCGCCGGCACGCTCACGCTGCGCGGCGCGGGCTCGCCTTCGGGCGCGGCCTTTTCCAGGAAGCGCACCGCCACGCCCATGTCGGGCACGATGCGTGGGTCTTTGGTCTTGATCGCCACGCGCACCTTGACCGTGGCCTTGCCGCGGTCGGCGGCGGGGATGATCGCGATCACCTCGGCCGGGATCTTCCAGTCCGGGTAGGCGTTGAGCGTCGCCTCCACCGGCATCTTCGGTTTCACCCGGCCGATGAACGACTCGCCGACCTCGACCTCGATCTCCAGCGAGTCCATGTCGACGACGGTACCGATGCCGGTGCGGGTGAAGCCGCCGCCGGCCGACAGCGGCGAGACGATCTCGCCAGGTTGCGCGGCCTTGGCCGTGACCACACCGGCGAACGGCGCGCGCACGATGGTGTTGTCGACGCCGTTGTCGGCGATGGCGAGCCGATCGGCGGCGACCTTGGCGTTGCGCTGCACGGTGGTCAGCTGCGCGCGCAGCGCGTCGCGCCGGGCCACGGCCTGGTCGTACTGCGACTTCGACACCAGCCGTTGCCCGACCAGCGTGGCCAGGCGTTTCGCATCAACTTCAGCCTCATGCAACTGCGCCTGCACGCCGCCGATCTGGCTGCGCGCGGCGGCCAGCTGCGAGGCGGCGAGCGCGCGCTCGGCATCGGCGTCGACCGGGTCGAGCTTGGCCATGATGTCGCCTTCCTCCACGCGCTGGCCTTCCTCGATCCGCACCTCGAGCACCTTGCCGGTGATCTTGGCCGACACGGTGGCCATGCGCCGCGCAACCACGTAGCCGGTGGCGTCGAGTACCGACGCCGAACCGCTGCTGCCGCCGATCGCCTGCACGGTCGCGGTCTGCACTTCGATGCCGCGGTCGCGGCCGAGGATCGCCCACGCCGCGCCCGCGACGATCAGCAGCACCGCGACCACGGCCAGCGCGATCCACAGCCCGCGCCGCGACGGCGGCGGCGCGGCCTTGCGGTCGATGCGGAGTTCCTTGAGCAGCTCTGCGTTCGTATTCATCGTTGACCGGGACGGAGGAAAGCCGGAAGTGTGACCGCAACGGCGACGCGGACCAAATGCCCGGAAGTCACTCCTGCGTGTTTCGTGCAGGCGTGCCGCTTGTCGCGGCGCAAGCGCGATTGCATTGGATGCGATACCGGGACAATGCGGAAAACGTAATCCGTGTTCCGGTTTCGCGATGCAACAGGCACAGCCTATGCCCGGGATGCAGGCGCGTCACCTGACGGCTGTCATGCGATCGACGTGACCGCCGCGACTGCCGCGC
>DATCYC010000366.1:0-6062 GCA_036570525.1 Luteimonas sp. | reverse complement strand
CCGATCACTTCCTTGCTCTCGCTGAACGGCCCGTCGGTCACCGCATCGCGCGACACCCGCCGGGTGTCCCGCTTCAGCCGCTGGCCCACCCGCACCTTCCCCTCTTCCACGAGGCGGCCGTGCCAGGCGTAGAAATCGTCGATCGCGGCCTGGATCTCGTCTTCGGACAGTTCTTCGTCCCATCGCCCGCGCGACAGGACAAGGAATTCGGACAGCGGCGCGTTGCTCATGACATCTCCTGCGGAAGCATCGGAGGAACAAAGTCTAATCGAGGCGAACCACGGCCTGGCCGCCGGCACGATGCGACGGATACGATTATTGCCACGACCGCCGGGGCTACCACGCCCGCCAGGACGATCACCGCAGCTGGCCGAACCACGCCGATGACGAAGACGATTGATCGACGTTGATCGCCCCGCGCCGGAAAGGCGGTGAGCGAACGGATGGAACCGGCCACGCAAATCGCCCGGCCCCGGCCCCCACGCACCCCGCAAAGCGGCACCGACGACGCCGAAAGCGCCAGTTCCGGCACCGCGGGCGACAAGGCCGTGGCTCCTCTCCACTGCCGCCGCCCGAAGGCCGCGGCGGCCATCACAAGTAGTTGAACTCGACCTGCAGGAGGAACGAACGCCCGCGCGGATCCGCGACGCGCGATTCCCACGCGGCGCCATCGCCGTGATCGAGGTAGCGCAGGGTGAACGGCGGATCGGTGTCGAGCAGGTTGCGAATGCCGAAGGTCGCCTTCAGCGCATCCGAGACCTCCCAGCCCAGGCTGTAGTTGTACGTGATGTACGCATCCACGTCCGGATCGTAGTTCGTCGGGAAATAGGTGCCATTGCGCATGCCTGGCGGCAGGTAGTCCTCGTAACCGTCGCGATAGACCTGGGTCAGCGTGTGGGTGAATGCGCCCTTGCTCCAGCCGAAGCTCAGCGTGTGCTTCCACTCCAGCGGCAGGTTCAGGTAAGGCTCGTACTTGCCCACCAGGTTGTCGCCATAAGGCTCGGCGCTGAAGTCCTTCTTCCGGTATGTATCGAGGTAGCTGCCATTGAGGTTGACGCGGTAGTCACCACCCCACAGCTCGCCGATGAGATTGGCATCCAGCTCGATGCCACGCGTCAGGCTGCCGCCCGTATTGATGAATCGCTGGTCGATCTGCAGGATCTCGCCATTCGCGCCGCGGATGAAGTTGGCCGCATACCGGTCGTAGTCGGCCCGCATGTCGTCGAGATCGAAGCCGCTGCGGATGGTGTTCAGCCGCTCGATCTCCCACCAGTCGATGCTGACGTTGAAGTATTCCGTCGGCGCGATGACGACGCCGAAGCTCTTCTGCTTCGATTCCTCCGGCTCGAGCGCCGCGTTGCCACCGATCAGGATGTCGGGCTGGATCTGCACGTCGCAGCCGGCCACCTGCGGGTTGTAGATCCCGCCGGGGCAGATGGCCGGATCGGCAAGATCGAGGTTCGTGTACTGCGTCTCGGCGGAGTCGCGGAACAGCTGCGCGAACGACGGCACCTTGAACCCGGTGCTGTAGGCGCCGCGGAACGCGAGCCAGTCGACGGGCTGGTACTTGAACGAGTATTTCGGGTTGGTCGTGCCGCCGAAGCCGTCGTAGCGGTCGTGGCGGCCGGCGATGGTCATCTCCAGCGAATCGAAGATCGGCATGTAGAGTTCGACGAATGCGGCCTTGACGTCACGGCTGACCTTGGGCAGGTAGTTCTGCGAGTCGCCCGGCGCACCGAACACCCATGCGTTGCCCAGCGCGGCGTCCGCAGGGCCGTTGAACTCGTACTCCTCGCGGCGCAGGTCCACGCCGACGGCGGCCTGCACCTCACCGCCGGGCAGTTCGAAACCCAGGCCGCCCGAGAAGCTTGCATCGAAGATCGTGCTGGTGCTCTCGCCGCCGTACAGCTGCACGCCGCGCGCCGACGCCGCCTGCAGGGCAGCCAGGCCCTCCGCGCTCTGCTCCTGCCCCGGCAACAGGAACGGGTTGAGCAGGCCGCTGCCGAGGATCTGCTTCAGTTCCGGCGTGAAGTAATAGCCATTGCCGAGCACGGACTCCGCCCTGCTTACCGCGCGCGACAGGCCGGCGCTGTAATCCCAGCTGCCGAGCACGCCCTCGAAGCCGAGCAGCAGGCGGGTGGCCTTGGTCGTGGTCTCGATCTCGCGCGGGCCGCACGCAAGGCAGCGCCAGCGGTAGGCGATGGGGTTGCCGTAGGCCAGGTTGGCCTCGCCGAAATAAGCGGCCAGCCCGTCGTACACCATGTCGTAGGTGGCCTGCGTCAGGCTGTTGAGCGGATACCAGGTGGTCGGATCCAGGGACGCCGCCGAGGTCGACGTCGAGGACGACAGCTGCTGCGCCTCGAACTGGCGCTTGGACTCGACGCGCGAGCCCATGAACTCGAGGTAGGCCCGATGCTCGTCGGCCATCTTGAACGTCGCACGGCCGATGACCTGCGTCGACTCGACCGGCTGCTGGATCACGCGCGCCCGGCCGTAATCCCATGCGCACGCGTACTTCGAACCACTGGAGCTCCAGATCTGGTGATCGTACGGCCCCATCAGGTCGCCGCCGGCTTCGCAGCCGAGCCCGCCCGGCAGGTCGAGGATGTTGACTGCGCTGCGCAGCCCCCCGTCGGCAGGATCGACCAGGCTGCCGACGATGATGCCGCCGTTCTGGTTGAACACGGTTGCGAACGGCGGGCCGCGCGTGTCGGGCGACAGGCCACGGTCGGGCTGGAAGCTGTTGGCGAAATCGCGATCGACGCCGCGCAGGATCCTGTTCTCCTTGACGCTCAACGCACCCCATACGTTCCAGCGATCGCTGTCGAGGTCGCCGAAGCCGCCAAGCACGCTGGCCCGGTAGATGTCGCCGCCCCCTTCCTGGGTGACGTCCGCACCGGCAGTCACCGACAGGCCCTGGAACTGCGTGCGGGTGATGAAGTTGATCACGCCACCGATGGCGTCGGTGCCGTAGACGGCGGACGCACCGTCGCGCAGCACCTCGACGCGATCGATCGCGGCAAACGGAATGGAGTTCAGGTCCACCACCTGGCCGGCAAGGCCGTGGGTGGCGACACGGCGACCATTGAGCAGCACCAGCGTCGCATCGGAGCCCTGCCCGCGCAGGTTGGCCCCGGACACGCCGTTGTTGCCGCGCGTGTCGGGCGGCGCGATGCCGCTGTTGGCGGCCAGGCTGTCCGCGCTGTTGCTGGCGACGTTGAGGAACTGCAGCAACTGCTCGGCGGAAGTGATGCCCTGCGCGTCGATCTCTTCCTTCTGCAGCACCATGATCGGCAGCGCGGCGGCCACCTCGGTGCGCTTGATGCGGGTGCCGGTCACGGTGACCGCGTCCAGGGTCCTGGCCTCGGCCTGGTCCCCGCCGGCCTGCTCCTGTCCGGCGTTGCCGGAGTCCTGTAGCGCCATGGCCGGCAGTGCCAGCCCGAACAGCAACGCACAGCCCAGGCTGCGCAGGCAAGCGGTGCGAGTCCCGATCATGTGATTTCTCCCCGGCGATCAACGATCAGTAGGCGGGCTCCCCTAAGCCTGGCCGACCATGCCGGCTCCCACGTCCGGCTACCGCATTGAGGCATGCACGCGCCACGGCGTCAATCCCGCAAAGGCCGGTCCACACGCACCTGACCTTTCCTCAGATTCCCAGCAGCGCATCCGTCAGTGAGCGCGCGACGCCGCTGCGGACCAGCCAGGCCATGATCGCGACGTTCGCCAGCACGCTGCACCAGAACGCGAACTGGAACGAGCGCTTGACCGTCTTGTGCCGGAACTGCTGCTGCGCGATGAGCGCACCGGGCCAGCCGCCGAGCAGGTCGACGAGATGCAGCGTGCTCTCGGGAATCCGCTGCGCGCCGCCCTGCGCGGCCTCCTTGTCCAACCAGTACATCAGGTACGACAGCAAGCTCAGCCCGGCGCCGGCAAGCGCGACCACCAGCGGCAGGACATCGAATACGGTACCGAGCACGACCGCAAGCAGGCATGCGACCCCGAGCAGTGCCCGCGGCACCCTCGCGGACGACCTGGCCGGCTTGCGATGCTCGATCCGCTGCCCGGCGAACCGCACCTCGGCCGCGTTGCTCCGCCCGCGCGCGTCGCGCGTGACCTCGTAGGAAATCAGGTCGCCGTCCACCGGCCGGCGCGAGCCCGGCTGGAAGGCCTTGATGTGGACGAAAGCGCGGTCGCCACCGCCGCTCGGCGTGGCGAAGCCATAGCCCTTGTCGTCGTTCCAGGCAGAGATGCGCCCGGCCAATCTCATGGTGAGGACTTCCCTCGCATCTTTCCCCCCTTCCCTATCGAAGTGAATCTGGCCCCGTTCCTTAACGGAGAAAACCCGATCCCGTTCCTGGCAGGAGCTGAAACGACCCGCTTGCCGGGCGAGAAAAGCTCTCCCCAGCTTGCTTGCAAAGGACACTTGTCATCGGCCCAACAATATGACAAGCTAACTGTGCGTTTTGGGAAGTTTACCGTGCAATCGCCCGCGCTCCTGTTCCATCCTCTTCGGTCCCGTCTGCCTCCCTCGCGATCACTCCTTCTGCAAAGGAAGACTCTCATGACAACCCACCCTCTCAGAAAGATCGGCCGGTGCGTGCTGTGGTTTTCGCCGGTCGTCATCGTAGTCATCGGCTTCCTTGCCGCAATCCCGTGGTTGAAGCAGCAGAACGATACGTTCGTCCTGGCTCTGACTGCCGTGGCGTCGATCTTCGTGATGGGCTACGCCCTTTTCATCTCGCACCGGCTACAGCGGCACCTGGATGAAGTACAGATCGCCAGTGCAGGATTCGCCAGCTCCCGTGGCTGGGTCTGGGGCGGGATGGCCACAGTGCTGCTGCTGGCGATGCCACCGGTGACGAACGGTCTGATCGACCTGGCGAACAAGCTGAGCACTGGGTCGCCGGACATGTCCGATCATGGCGCCGTGCGGCTGGCACTCTTCTTCGGTCTCATCCTGGTCGTCCTCATGCAGTTGCTTGCCGTCATCCTCGCATCCGCGATCTGGCAGCGGCGCATGGGAAGGGAACGGTCATGACGTGCAGGCGAGTGTCGACATGAAGAACCGCATCCGCGTGCTGCGTGCCGAGAAGGGCTGGAGCCAGGCCGAACTGGCCGACCGTGTGCACGTCTCGCGCAATTCCATCAACGCCATCGAGAACGGCCGGTTCGATCCATCACTGCCGCTCGCCTTCCGCATCGCCGACGCCTTCGACCTCAGTGTCGAGGATGTATTCGACAAGACGGATGCTTGAGCGAGGGCGCAGAGAAGCAAATACATTGGTCAGAGTAGCCGTTCTCTTGAAGTTCGCGGAATGTCGGCTCGGCTCTGGTTGCCAAGCTAAAGATCCAGGCTGGCACCGTGGATCCGCAGCCATTCCTTGCGCTGCCGGTATTCCGGCAACACCTTGTCCACTTCATTCCAGAAGGCGTCGGTATGGTCTTGGCAATGGAGGTGGCACAGCTCGTGGACCACGATGTAGTCGATGATCGACAACGGCGCCATCAAGCATTTCCAGTGGAATGCCAAATGTCCTTCCCTTGAACAGCTCGCCCAGCGATTCCCCAACTCCCTCACATCAGTGCTGATCGGCGACACCCCTGCTTTGGGCGCGAAGTAGGCAACACGCTTGCCGATCCGCTCCCTGCCGCGTTTGACGTAGTAGTTGCGGAAAGCGGTTCTTGCCGCCTCCGGATCGCCGGATTCGGCCAGCTCCCGGCGGAGCAGAAAGCGTCCGTCCCGAAGCGACAACGGCTGTTCCTGCCCGGACACCAGCCTCAGGCGGTAGGCGCGCCCCAGGTACAGAAACCCTTCGCCATCGCGGAACTCGCGCAGCACGCGGGTGGCGTTGAGGTCGCGCCATTCGGCCGGGCTGCGATAGATCCAGAACTGCTTTGCATCGACGATATCGGCGATCTCGCTGGCGACCTCGCGGGTGATCTCGTCCTGCAGCGCGAACAGGTCCCGGAAGGGGCGGTCGTAATGCTCGGACCACAAGGTGCTGCCATCGGCGGCACGGATCAGTTGCGCGGTGATGCGCACCGTGTCGCCGGCGTGGCGC
>DATCYC010000365.1:0-4110 GCA_036570525.1 Luteimonas sp. | reverse complement strand
CGCGAGGCGATCATCCGCATGGCCGGCAACGAGGCCGTGGAGCTGGCGATCTACAAGGAAGGCGATGCCAACACCGTGGCCACCGCGGACGCGGTCGCCAAGCGCCTGGAGCAGGTGCGCGCGCAGATGCCGCCGGACATGGAACTGACCGTCATCGACGACCAGTCGACCTTCATCCGCCATGCGATCGCGGACGTGAAGCTCGATGCGGTCATCGGCGGCATCCTTGCGATCCTGGTGATCTTCCTGTTCCTGCGCGACGGCTGGAGCACCTTCGTGGTGGCGCTGTCGCTGCCGGTATCGATCGTCACCACGTTCTTCTTCATGGACCAGCTGGGCCTGAGCCTCAACGTGATGTCGCTCGGCGGCCTGGCGCTGGCCACTGGCCTGGTGGTGGACGATTCGATCGTGGTGCTGGAGTCGATCGCCAAGGCGCGCGAGCGCGGGCTCGGGATCCTGCAGGCGGCCATCGCCGGCACGCGCGAGGTGAGCATGGCGGTGGTCGCGTCCACGCTGACCACGATCGCGGTGTTCCTGCCGCTGGTGTTCGTCGAAGGCATCGCCGGCCAGCTGTTCCGCGACCAGGCGCTGACGGTGGCGATCGCGATCGCGATCTCGCTGGCGGTCGCGATGACCCTGATCCCGATGCTCAGCGCGCTCAAGGGCCGGCCGCCGATGGCGTTTCCCGAAGAGCCGCCGCATCCGCAGTGGCGGCCGGATCGCCGGTGGCAGAAGCCCGTCGCGGCGACCGGGCGCGGCGCCGGCGCGGCGACGCGCGGGTTGTTCTTCGGGATCGCATGGCTGTTCGTGCGCCTGTGGCGCGGCATCGTCGCGATCGTCGGGCCGGTGATGCGCAAGGCCAGCGACCTTGCGATGGCGCCCTACAACCGCGCCGAGCGCGGCTACCTTCGACTGCTGCCCAACGCGCTGCTGCGGCCGTGGCTGGTGCTTGGTTTCGCGGGCACCGCGTTCGCGCTGACGCTGGCGGCGATCCCGCTGCTCGGCGCCGACCTGATCCCCCAGTTCGCCCAGGACCGCTTCGAGATGACGGTGAAGCTGCCGCCGGGCACGCCGCTGCGCGAGACCGACCAGCTTGTGCGCGAGCTGCAGGCCGAGCACGGCGACGACGAGGGCATCCGCACGCTGTACGGCGTCAGCGGCAGCGGCACGCGCCTGGACGCCAGCCCCACCGAGAGCGGCGAGAACATCGGCAAGCTGACCGTGGTGATGGCCGATGGCGGCAGCAAGGAGCTGGAGGCGGCGGAAACCGAGAAGCTGCGCGCGACGATGCAGCGGCATCCGGGCGCGCAAGTCGACTTCAGTCGCCCGGAGCTCTTCAGCTTTTCCACGCCGCTGGAGATCGAGCTGCGCGGGCAGGACCTGGAGTCGATCGAGGACGCCGGGCGCCGGCTGGCCGCGCTGTTGCGCGACAACCCGCACTACGCGGACGTGAAGTCGACGGTGGAGCAGGGCTTCCCGGAGATCCAGATCCGTTTCGACCAGGAGCGCGCCGGTGCGCTGGGCCTGACCACGCGCCAGATCGCCGACGTGGTGGTGAAGAAGGTGCGGGGCGAGGTCGCCACCCGCTACAGCTTCCGCGACCGCAAGATCGACGTGCTGGTGCGCGCGCAGGCCTCGGACCGCGGATCGGTCGACGACATCCGCCACCTGATCGTCAATCCCGGCAGCTCGCGCCCGGTGACCCTGGACGCGGTGGCCGACGTGGTCGAGACCATCGGTCCCAGCGAGATCCACCGAGCCGACCAGGTACGGGTGGCGATCGTCTCGGCCAACCTGCGCGACATCGACCTTGGCGCCGCGGTGCGCGAGGTCGAGCAGATCACGCGCGACAATCCGCTCGGCGCCGGCGTCGGCATGCACATCGGCGGGCAGGGCGAGGAGCTGTCGCAGTCGATCCGCTCGCTGCTGATGGCGTTCGGGCTGGCGATCTTCCTGGTCTACCTGGTGATGGCGTCGCAGTTCGAGTCGCTGCTGCATCCGTTCGTGATCCTGTTCACCATCCCGCTGGCGCTGGTCGGCGCGGTGCTGGCGCTGCTGCTGACCCGGTCGCCGGTGTCGGTGGTGGTGTTCATCGGCCTGATCCTGATGGTCGGGCTGGTGGTGAAGAACGCGATCATCCTGATCGACAAGGTCAACCAGCTGCGCGAGGAAGGCGTGGCCAAGCGTGAAGCGCTGGTGGAAGGCGCGCGTTCGCGCCTGCGTCCGATCGTGATGACCACGATGTGCACGCTGTTCGGCTTCCTGCCGCTGGCGCTGGCCGTCGGCGAAGGCGCCGAAGTGCGCTCGCCGATGGCGATCACCGTGATCGGCGGCCTGCTGGTGTCGACACTGCTGACGCTGGTGGTGATCCCGGTGGTGTACGACCTGCTCGACCGCCGTGGTGACGACCACTACCGCGCCCGCGCAAGGCACGCCGATGCAGACATCCGCGCCGCGCACGATGCGATCGAGGCGGACGGGGACCCGGCATGAGCGTTGCGGAGTTCAGCATCCGCCGTCCCGTCACGACGATCATGTTCTTCGTGTCGCTGTTCGTGATCGGCCTGATCGCGGCGGTGCGGCTGCCGCTGGAAGCCTTCCCGGAGGTGTCGCCGCCTTTCATCTTCGTCTCGCTGCCATACACGGGCTCGACGCCGGAGGAGATCGAGCGCACGGTGTTGCGCCCGGCCGAGGAAGCGCTGTCGACGATGTCCGGCATCAAGCGCATGGACTCGCGCGCGAGGGCGGACGGTGCCCAGTTGTTCATCCAGTTCAGCGACTGGAGCAAGGACGTCGCGATCGCCGCGTCCAACGCGCGCGAACGCCTCGACGCCATCCGCGACGAGCTGCCCGACGACCTGCAGCGCTACTTCGTGATGAAGTTTTCCACCACCGACCAGCCGGTGCTGCGGGTGCGCCTGGCAGCCGGCAACGGCATCGACCTGTCCGGCGACTACGACCTGATCGACCGCGAGTTCAAGCGGCGGCTGGAGCGTATCGCGGGCGTGGCCAGGGTGGACGTGTCCGGCGCGATGCCGAACGAGGTGGAGGTCGCGATCGCGCCCGATCGCCTGACCGCGCACGACATCGGCCTCAATGAACTGGCCCAGCGCCTGCAGGCGCTCAACTTTTCCGTCTCGGCGGGCGAAATCGAGGACGGCGGCCGGCGCCTGCGGGTGCAGCCGGTGGGCGAGATCGTCGACCTGCAACAGCTGCGCGAAGTAGTGATCAACGAGGACGGCCTGCGCCTGGGCGACATCGCCACTGTCCAGCTCAAGTCCGCGCGCCTGGACATGGGTCGCAGGCTGGAAGGGCAACCCGCGGTCGGCCTGGACATCTACCGCGAACGCAATGCCAACCTGGTCGAGGTCTCGCGCAGCGTGCTGGCCGAGATCGACAGGATCCGCAGCGATTCGGCGCTGCGCGACGTGCGCGTGACGGTGATCCAGAACCTCGGCAAGGACGTGACAAGCTCGCTGCTGGAGCTGGCCGAGGCTGGCGCGATCGGCCTGGTCCTGTCGGTGATCGTGCTGTTCTTCTTCCTTCGGCACTGGCCATCGACGCTGATGGTGACCCTGGCGATCCCGATCTGTTTCGTGATGACGCTGGGTTTCATGTACTTCGCCGGCGTCACCCTCAACATCCTGACGATGATGGGCCTGCTGCTGGCGGTCGGCATGCTGGTCGACAATGCGGTGGTGGTGGTCGAAAGCATCTACCAGGAGCGCGAAAAGTTTCCCGACCAGCCGCGGCTGGCATCGATCGTCGGCACACGCCACGTGGCGATCGCGCTGTCGGCCGGCACCCTGTGCCACTGCATCGTGTTCCTGCCGATGATGTTCGGCGAGAAGAACATCATCACCATCTACCTGTCGAAGCTGGCGATCACCATCTCGGTATCGCTGCTGGCTTCCTGGCTGGTGGCGGTGAGCCTGATCCCGATGCTGTCGGCACGGCTGAAGACGCCGCCGGCGGTGCAGAAGTCGGGCGGCCTGATCCGCAAGATGCAGGTGCGTTACGCCCGCTTCCTCGCTGGACCCTCGAGCATCGCGGCAAGAGCCTGCTCGGCATCGCGCTGATCGTGGCGGTGAGCTTCGTGCCGGTGATGCA
>DATCYC010000364.1:0-1799 GCA_036570525.1 Luteimonas sp. | reverse complement strand
GTAGGCGCCGCCGGCGGTGACGAACGCGGCGGTGCCGGGCACGTCGAACGTCGCCGTGCCGCGGATGTCGTGCTTGATCTCGGAGCGGTGCGAGTAGCCGAACGACAGGCTGTCGGTCGGGCGCCAGTTCGCGCCGAAGATCCAGCCGAAGCTGTTGTCGGTGCCGTTCACCGACACCTTGCCGTCCTGCTTCTGCGGGCCGTACGGGCCGGTCACAGGGTTGGGCATGAAGCACAGCGGCTGGGTCTGCGGGTTGGCGCAGATGCCGCTGCCGAAGTCGATCGCGTTCGACAGGGTCACGTCGGAATGCTCGTACACCAGGCCGACGCCGACCGAGAACCGGTCGCTCAGGTCCAGCGAGGCCGCCAGCGTGAGGTCGATGACCTTCACGTCCGAATCGATCGCGTGGTAGCGGCCGGCCCAGGTGTCGTCGTATTCGGTCTTCAGGCCGAACGGCGCGCTGATCATGGCGCCGAGGGTGACGTATTCGAACTGGCCGCTGAGCGGCTTGATGAACGACATCGCCGGGACGACGTTCAGGCCGCCCGCGTCGCTGCCGTTGCCGCCGGTCAGCGGCTGGGCGAGCGGCGAACCGGCCGCGGCGCTGCCGCCACCGTTGAACTTGAACGACAGGTCGATCGCGGTGACGTCGGCCTGGAAGGTGTTCTTGTCGAAGGTCGACATCACGGCCGGGTTGTTGGCCACGACCGAGGCGTCGCCCTTGGCCGACGCGGCGCCGGCCATCGAGCGGCCCTGGGCCTTGACGCTGTTTTCCTTGAGCAGGAAGGCCGCGGCGTGGGCCTGGCTGAAGGCCATGGCGCCGGCAATGCCGAGCGCGAGGGCGGTAATCTGTACGAGGCGGGGATGGGTGTGCATTGCTGGGTCTCTCTCCGTAGGCAGGTTTCTCGGGTGCGTCGTGCGGCTTGGGCGATGTTCCCCGCCCTGGCCATTCCTGCCGGAAGCCCCCTCCCGACTGACGACGCGGACGCACTATACCGTGGCGTGTGGTATCGCGCGCAAGCCGGGGCGCGGCTGCCGCCGGGAGCGGCGGAGCAGGTATCTTGGCCCCAGGCAGCCGCCACGGAACCGCACATGTTCGTCTCGATCCCCTCTCGCCAGCGCCACCAGCTGCGCTGGGCCACGCCGACCCTGGTGGCCGTGCTGTGGCTGGCCTTCCTGTGGGCCAGCACCCGCCCGGGCGGGCAGCAGCGGGCGCTGCTGCTGGAATGGGGCGCGCTGAGCGGCGGCCAGTTGGCCGAGGACATCCTGCGCTCCTGGGCCGACGGCGAGCACTGGCTGCGCCTGCTCACCGCCCTGTTCCTGCACGCAGACTGGGCGCACCTGCTGGGCAACCTGGTGTTCCTGCTGATCTTCGGCCTGCCGGCCGAACGGGTGATGGGGCCGTGGCGGTTCCTGCTGCTGTTCCTGGTCGGCGGCTGCCTGGCCAACTTCGTCGCGGTGCTGGCCATCGGCGCCCCGGACCGCCTGATCATCGGCGCCAGCGGCGCGGTCTCGGCGGTGATCGGCGCCTACCTGGCGCTGTTTCCCAACGCGCGCCTGGGGGTGGTGCTGCCGCTGGGGCTGTTCCTGGAGTTCGTGCGCGCGCCGGCCTCGCTGCTGATCGGGATCTGGGCGCTGCTGCAGGTGGTGTTCGCCTACATCGGCCCGGCCTTCGGCGCGGTGGCGTGGGCGGCGCACATTTCCGGCTTCGTGTTCGGGATCGTGTTCGCGCTGCTGGCGCGCCGCGGCATCGCGCGGCGGCTGCGGAAGATGAAGGGGTATTGAGGGCCTTACAATCC
>DATCYC010000363.1:0-7859 GCA_036570525.1 Luteimonas sp. | reverse complement strand
GTTCCTCAATTCGGGCGTCAAGATCATCCTGATCGACGAGCGCGGGGAAGGGCGCCGCGACGTGTTCGAGTACGAGGGCGGCATCGCCTCGTTCGTCGAGCACCTGGCGCAGCTCAAGACCCCGCTGCACCCGAACGTGATTTCGGTCAGCGGCGAGGAGGCGGGCATCACCGTCGACGTGGCGATCCAGTGGACCGACTCCTACCAGGAGACGATGTTCTGCTTCACCAACAACATCCCGCAGAAGGACGGCGGTACCCACCTGATCGGCTTCCGCGCCGCGCTGACGCGCACGCTGACCAACTACATCGAGCAGAACGGGATCGCCAAGCAGGCCAAGGTCAACCTGTCCGGCGACGACATGCGCGAGGGCATGATCGCCGTGCTCAGCGTCAAGGTGCCGGATCCGAGCTTCTCCTCGCAGACCAAGGAAAAGCTCGTCTCATCCGAGGTGAGACCGGTAGTTGAGCACACGTTCGGCGCACGTTTGGAGGAGTTCCTGCAAGAACACCCCAACGAGGCCAAGGCCATCGCCGGCAAGATCGTCGACGCCGCGCGTGCCCGTGAGGCTGCGCGCAAGGCCCGCGACCTGACCCGGCGCAAGGGTGCGCTGGATATCGCGGGGCTCCCCGGCAAGCTCGCTGACTGTCAGGAAAAGGACCCGGCGCTGTCGGAGCTGTTCATCGTCGAGGGCGACTCGGCCGGCGGTTCGGCCAAGCAGGGCCGCAACCGCAAGAACCAGGCGGTGCTGCCGTTGAGGGGAAAAATCCTCAACGTCGAGCGCGCGCGTTTCGACCGGATGCTGTCCTCCGACCAGGTTGGCACCCTGATCACCGCGCTGGGCACCGGCATCGGCCGCGACGAGTACAACCCGGACAAGCTGCGCTACCACCGCATCATCATCATGACCGACGCCGACGTCGACGGCGCCCACATCCGCACCCTGTTGCTGACCTTCTTCTACCGGCAGATGCCGGAGCTGATCGAGCGCGGCTACATCTACATCGGCCTGCCGCCGCTGTACAAGATCAAGCAGGGCAAGTCGGAGATCTACCTCAAGGACGACGCGGCTCTCAACGTTTATCTGGCCAACAATGCGGTCGAGGGCGCATCGCTGATCCCGGCCGAAAGCGAGCCGGCGATCGAGGGCGCGGCGCTAGAGAAGCTGCTGCTGGCCTACGCCGGCGCGCGCGACACCATCGCCCGCAACGCGCACCGCTTCGACCCGCTGGTGCTCGAGTCGCTGATCGACTTCACCCCGCTCGACGCCGCGCACTTCGCGCAGAACACCGACGAGCGCCACGAGCTGGACGCGCTGGAAAAACGCCTCAACCGCAGCGGGCTGGGCAAGCCGCGCTACTCGCTGGAGCTGCAGGCCGCGAGCGACACCCAGCCCGGCGCACTGCTGGTCACGCGCCGGCACATGGGCGAGGAGCTGGTCCAGGTGCTGCCGTTCTCGGCCTTCGAAACCGGCGACCTGCGCCCGCTGCGCGACACCGCCGCGCTGCTGCACGGCCTGGTCCGCGACGGCGCGCAGATCGTGCGCGGCAACCGCGCGCAGCCGATCGCCAGCTTCGCCGAAGCGCAGGCGTGGCTGCTGGAGGAAGCAAAGCGGGGCCGCCAGATCCAGCGCTTCAAGGGCCTGGGCGAGATGAACCCCGAACAGCTGTGGGACACCACGGTCAATCCCGACACGCGCCGCCTGCTGCAGGTGCGGATCGAGGACGCGGTCGCCGCCGACCAGATCTTCTCGACCCTGATGGGCGATGTCGTCGAACCGCGGCGCGAGTTCATCGAGGACAACGCGCTGAAGGTCTCCAACCTCGACGTCTGAGGGCCGCCGCATGGAGGCCCGCGCCGAACTCGCCATTCCGCCGCTGCCCGCGCAGCCGTGGCGGCGCGCGCTGGGCGCGTCCGCGATCGACCTGCTGCTGGCGACGGGGCTGGTGTTCGGGCTGTCCATCGTCGGCGTGGCGGGCTGGGCGCTGGTGCAGGGCGTGCGGCTGGGAATGGCGGATGGCGCGGCGACCGATCCGCAACAGGTTGCCGCCCAGCTCGGACAGCCGCAGGGCATGACCCTGGTCCTGATCAGCGTCCTGGCCACCGCGTCCGCAGCGCTGGTGCTGTACTTCTGGCGCCGCCCGGCCGGTGCCGGCGAACGCGCCGCTTCGCACGCCGCTGCCCGCAGGCCGTCGACCTGGGCCTGGGCGGCGCTGGCCGGCGTCGCGGCGTTCGCGTTCAGCGCGCTGGCGACCACGCTCGGCCAGCAGGCCGGCGTCGAGCAGGTGCCGACCAACCAGCCGCTGATCGAGGCGATGGGCGCCCGGAACCCGGCGCTGCTGCTGCTGGTCGTGGCGCTGCTGGCGCCGGCCTACGAAGAGCTGCTGTTCCGGCGCGTGCTGTTCGGGCGCCTGTGGGCCGCGGGCAGGCCGCTGCTGGGCATCGTGCTCAGCAGCGCCGCGTTCGCCTGCATGCACGAACTGCCCGGCACCGGCGGCAACGGGTTGCTGGCCGGCGCGCTGCTGTGGACGTGCTACGCGATGATGGGGGCGCTGTTCGCATGGGTCTATCGCCGCACCGGGACGCTGTGGGCGGCGATCGGCGCGCACGCGGTCAACAACCTGATCGCCTGCATGCTGCTGCTGGCGGGCCTGCATTGACGGGTCGTTGATCCGCGCTGCCGTACAACCGAAACCTCGATCCCAGGGAAATCCGTGCCATGAAGAAACTCCTGCTTGGCCTCATCGCCGCGGCCGCCGTTGCCGGCTGCGCGACGACTACCTCGCCCACCGGCCGGACCCAGTACGTCGGCGCGGTTTCCCAGGCGCAGCTCGACCAGATGGGCGCGCAGGCCTTCGCCGAAACAAAATCCGGGACGCCCCAGACCAGGGACACCAAGCAGCTGGCGTACGTGCGCTGCGTGGTCACCGCGCTGGTCCGCGAACTTCCCGCCGACAGCGGGCAGGGCACCGCCTGGGATACCGCGGTGTTCGTCAACGACGAACCCAATGCCTTCGCCCTGCCGGGCGGCAAGGTCGGCGTGTACACCGGGATCTTCAAGGTGGCCAGGAACCAGGACCAGCTGGCCGCCGTGATCGGCCATGAGATCGGCCACGTCATCGCCCACCACCACGACGAACGCATCACCCGACAGCTGGCCGCGCAGGGCCTGCTGGGGGTGGCCGGCGAGCTGGCCGGCTCGCGTTGGGGCCAGGGCGCAGCCAACACCACCACCCAGCTCGGCGGCATCGCCGCGCAGGGCTTCTTCCTGCTGCCCAACTCACGCGAACAGGAATCCGAAGCCGACGTGGTCGGCCAGCGGCTCATGGCCCAGGCCGGCTTCGACCCGCGCGCGGCGGTGAACCTGTGGCAGAACATGATCGGCGCCGGCGGCAGCCGCCCGCCGCAGTGGTTGTCGACCCACCCCGATCCGCAGGCGCGCATCGGCGAACTGCGGTCGCGCGCCAGCGGCCTGCTTGCCACTTATGAACAAGCCCGCGCAAACGGGCGCAAGCCGCGCTGTGGCTGAAGCTTTTGTTAAGCCGGAATAGCGCGCGTGAAAGATGTTTCTGCTAGTTTTCCCGACCCGGCCGCTCCTGCGTGCCACCACCCCCAGCAACGACCGCAAGGTGATCCCATGTCGAAGTCCTTTCCCGTTCGCCACGCCCTGAGCGCCGCCGTGCTTGCGCTGTTCCTCACCGGCGCCGCGACGGAGACCTTCGCCCAGTCGGCGTCCGACGCCTTCAATGTCGGCCGCAAGGGTCGCAAGGCCGAGAAGGAAGCCAGGCAGGAGAAGGCGCAGGCCAAGGCCGAGGCCAAGTATCCCGAAGCCACCCGCGAGGAGCCCGAAGCCAAGGCGTCCGCCAAGCTGAGCAAGGACCTGAAGAAGATCTTCGATGCCTACGAAGCGGACGACGCGGCCTCGGTCGTGCCGCTGGCCGACGAGATGATCGCCAACGAAAAGGCCAACGCCTACGAACGCTCGATCTCCGCGCGCCTGGCCGCGGCCAGCCTGATCGGCGAGGACGACGCCAAGGCGATGGCCTACCTGCAGAAGGCGCTCGAGTTCAACGGCCTGAGCAACAACGAGCACTACGACTCGATGCTGATGCTCGGCCAGCTGCAGATGCAGACCGACAACGACGCCCAGGGCCTGGCGACCCTCGACAAGCTGGTCGCCGAGACCAGCACCACCAACCCGGACGTGCAGGCGATCAGGGGCAACGCGCTGTACCGGCTCGAGCGCTACCCGGAGGCGATCACCGCGCTCAAGCAGGCGATCGACACCGCCGGCGCCGACGCCAACCCGCAGTGGCAGCAGCTGCTGATGGCGGCGTACTTCGACAGCGACCAGGCCGGCGAGGCGGCCGCCATCGCCGAGGCCCAGCTGGCGAAGAACCCCGACGACAAGAAGCTGCAGATGAACATGGCCTCGATCTACCTGCAGTCCGGCCAGGACGACAAGGCGATCGCGCTGCTGGAGGGGATGCGTGCCAAGGGCCAGCTCACCGAGGATCGCGGCTACCGCAACCTCTTTGCGCTCTACCTCAACTCCGAGGGCCGCGAGAAGGAAGGCATCGCGGTGATCAAGGAGGGCATGGAGAAGGGCGTGATCAAGCCCGACTACCAGACCTACGTGGCGCTGGGGCAGGCCTACTACTTCACCGACCAGCCGGCGCAGGCGATCGAGAACTACCGGAAGGCCGCCCCGCTGGCGCCGGACGGCGAGACCTACCTCAACCTGGCGCGCATCCTGTGGGGCGAAGGCCAGCTGGGGGAAGCCAAGCAGGCTGCGCAGAAGGCCTTGGACAAGGGCGTGAAGAAGCCCGAGGAAGCCAGGAAGATTCTTGCCCAGAAGGGCTGAGGACACAGCCGATCGCGGCAGAAGTTGTTGGTATCGGCCGCATTGATTGGTATAAGCTTGGCAGTTCCCGCGGCCGAAACGGCCGCGGATCAACAACACCCGGGGCGCCGCGGCGTCCGGCCCTATTTCGAGCCCGCTACGCATGACGGAACAGCAGCCGATCTACCCCAAGCACGATGACCGCGACGATGATGACGGCCTCAATTGGCCGCGCATCACCGGTATCACCCTGGCGATCGCGGTTCACGTCGCGGCGCTGCTGCTGTTGCTGGCGCCGGTGGCCCCCCCGGGCGGGGCCGAAGACGATGACGATGTGACCCGCGTGGTCATCATCGAGCCGCCGCCGCCCCCGCCGCCCCCGCCGCCCCCGCCGCCGAAGCCGCCCGAGCCCAAGGAGATCAAGGAACTGGTGCCGCCGCAGCCCACGCCGATCCCGCCGCCGCCGGAGCCGCCGCCGGTGGTGTTCGACGAGCCCTCGCCGATGGATACCCCGGCCCCGCCGCCGGCCCCGCCGGCGCCGCCGGCCCCGCCGCAGAACATCAGTGCCAGCGTCGATATCTCGTCGAAGAACATGAACCCGCCCAGGTACCCGCCGGCGGCCGTCCGTGCCGGCATCGAGGGCACGGTGATCCTGATCATCGACGTCGACGCCAACGGCAACGTCGTCGATGTGTCGGTCGAGAGGTCCAGCCGCAACCGCGACCTGGACCGGGCCGCGATCGCGGCGGCCAGGAAGTGGCGCTTCAACCCGTCGGTCGTGAACGGGCAGAAGGCCGCAGGCCGCGTCCGCGTCCCCGTGGACTTCACACTCGGCGGCTGATCATCAGGTCAGCGCCCGACAACCAGTTCCATTCGCAACACCCGTCCCACCGATCCAAACAAACTCCAAACCACCACATCCAAAGGTAAGCGTCATGCTGCAGGAAACCACCATCGCCCCCGGAGGCGACGCCGCCGCTGCTCTCTCCCAGATGGGTGTCGACCATCTGATCAACGAAATGGTCACCAACCCGGGACAGCACATCGTCCAGTGGGTGGTGGCGCTCACCCTGATCCTCATGTCGGTGATGTCGATCTACTGGATCGTCGTCAACCTCCTCAAGAACATGAACCTGCGCCGCCGCGGCGATTCGGTCGTTGCCACTTTCTGGGAAACGACCAACGCCCAGGACGCGATCCGCTACATGGAAGAACAGCCGCGCAGCGAGCCGTTCTCCAAGATCGCGCTCGACGCAGCCCAGGCCGCCGCGCACCACCAGCAGAGCGAAGGCTCGCGCCTGGTCGAGTCGCTCAATCGCTCCGAGTTCGTCGACCGCGCGCTGCGCCAGGGCGTGACCCGCGAGTCGATGAAGCTCGAAAGCGGCCTGACCGTGCTCGCCTCGATCGGCGCCACCGCGCCCTTCGTCGGCCTGCTCGGTACCGTCTGGGGCATCTACGGCGCGCTGATCCGGCTCGGTGCCGGCGGCCAGGCGTCGATCGACGCCGTGGCAGGTCCCGTGGGCGAGGCGCTGATCATGACGGCGTTCGGCCTGTTCGTCGCCATCCCGGCGGTGCTCGGCTACAACTTCTTCGTGCGCCTGAACCGCATCACGAACAACAAGTTCGACACCTTCGCGCACGACCTGCACGACTTCTTCGCGACCGGTTCCCGCGTCGGCGAAGTTTCGGGCAAGCGCTAATTCGTACCAGCTGACGGAGTCCGGATATGGCTTTCAGTGCCAACGATAGCGGCAGCGGCGCGCCGAAGGCCGACATCAACGTCGTTCCGCTTGTCGACGTGCTGTTGGTGCTGCTGATCATCTTCATGGTCACGGCACCACTGATGTCGCACAAGATCGAGGTCGAGCTTCCAGAGGCCAACCTCGACCAGACAGACGAGACCAAGGACAAGGTGCAGCCAATCACCCTGGCGATCACCGAGGAAGGGGACGTCTACTGGAACGACCAGGCGGTCACCCGTGACGTGCTTGAAAGCCAGTTGGCGGTCGAGGCCCAGAAAACCCCGCAACCGGCGATCAACATCCGCGGCGACAAGACCACCAGGTACCACTCGATCAACGAGGTCGTCAATCTCGCGCAGGCCAAGGGGATGCGCAAGGTCGGCTTTGTCGCCACCAAAGAAACAAACCGCTGAGGACACCGCGCCATGGCCTTTTCTTCAAATTCCGACGGCGGTGCGATGTCCGACATGAACATCATTCCGCTTGCGGACGTGATGCTCGTGCTGTTGGTCATTTTCATGATGACGGCGCCGATCCCGTCGTACCCGATCAACATCGACCTGCCGCAGCGGTCGATCAACCCGCCGCTCAATCCGCTGGAACCGCCCGAACCGATCCGCCTGCGGATCGACCAGTCGGGCACGATCTTCTGGAATGACAGCCCGACGCCGCTCTCGGCGCTGCGCAACATGATGGAGACCGAGGTCCAGCGCGACGTCAACAACCAGCCGACACTGGAGATCGACGTCAACGAGCAGGCCGAGTACGGCGTCCTCGCCAAGGTGCTGGCCGAGGCCAAGAACGCGCAGATGCAGAAGATCGGCTTCGTCAAGAAGTAACCGCTCCACCGGGGCCGGCGCACCTGCAGCGCGCCGCCCGGGCTTACCTTTGAACGCCGCCCTCCGGGGCGGCTTTTTTTTGGTTCTTCACCCAACTCCGGGGAGGGTTTCCTGCTTCTTGTCCGATCGCGTGCCTCGTCGCGACCTGACGGGCCCGGCGCGACCTGTAGGCCTTCGGGGCAAATGTCCCCCGGCATCCGCCTGCGGCGGCTGCCTCCTCCTTGATTTTGCCCCGAAGGCCTACAGGCCACGCCGGGCTGTCGGGTCGCAGGCTTGCAGGAACGCAAGCTCCCGGCTTTGCGCTTGTGGGCCGCCGTGCAAGTCGGAACGCGGGTGCGAATGTCCTTGGGGGCGAAATCAAGGGGGAGGCGTCGGCCGCAGGCCGACGCCGGAGGACATTCGCCCCCAAGGGCATTCGCACCCGGCGCCCTGCCG
>DATCYC010000362.1:0-14655 GCA_036570525.1 Luteimonas sp. | reverse complement strand
TCGGTCAGCAGTTCGATGCCCGGCTGGCGCAGGGCGACGAAGCGATAGGGCGGCTGCAGTTCCAGCGCCAACGCCGGCTTCTGCAGCAGCAGCGCGATCGCGCTGCGCACCAGGCTGCGCTTGGGCGTGGCGCCGGCGTGGGTGGCGCGTGCGCGCTGCACCGGCACGTGCGTACCCGGCGCGCTGCTGCGCGCGCCGACGCCGGTCAGTTCGGTCAGGTGCTGGCGCATCAGGTCGCCGAAGGCGCCGTCGGGGATCTGCGCCAGCATCGGTTTGGCGCGCTCGGCCAGCCGCGCCTTGCCGTCGAGGGTAGACAGGTTGACGTCGTCGGCCGCCAGCGAGTCGAACAGGAACTGCGACAGCGGCGTGGCCTGCTGCAGGCGCGCGTCCAGGCCCGTTGCACCTTCGCTGCGCACCAGGGTGTCCGGGTCCTCGCCCTCGGGCAGGAACAGGAAGAACGCCTGGCGGCCGTCGCGCATGCGCGGCAGCACCGATTCCATCGCGCGGGTGGCGGCCTTGCGCCCGGCGTTGTCGCCGTCGAAGCAGAAATACACGTCCGGCGCGTTGCGGAACAGCAGCTCGGCGTGGTCGGGCGTGGTCGCGGTGCCGAGGGTGGCGACCGCGTGCGTCACGCCGTGCTGGAACAGTGCGACCACGTCCATGTAGCCCTCGACCACGATCAGCCGCTCGATGCGCGAGTTCGCCTGCCGCACCTGCCACAGGCCGTACAGCTCGCGGCCCTTGTGGAACAGCGCGGTCTCGGGCGAGTTGAGGTACTTGGGCGACGCGTCCGCGTCGAGCACGCGGCCGCCGAAGGCGATCGGGCGGCCGCGTCGGTCGTGGATCGGGAACATCACCCGGTCGCGGAACTTGTCGTAGACGTTGCCGCGGTCGTTCTTCGAGAACAGGCCGGCGCGCTCGAGCAGGTTCATGCGCCGCGCGTCGGTGCCAAGTGCGTCGCGCAGCGCGGAGAAGCCGTCGGGCGCATAGCCGATCGCGAACTGCTCGCGGATCGCCTCGTCCACGCCGCGGCCGTCGAGATACGCGCGCGCCTTGTCGCTGCCGGCCAAGTGCTTGCGGAAGAAATGCGCCGCGGCTTCCAGCGCGCCGAACAGCTCCTTGGCGTCGGAATTCTCGTTGCGCTGCTGCGTCTCGCGCGGCACCTCGATGCCGGCGCGCCGGGCGAGGTCGTCGACCGCGTCGAGGAACTCGAGCCGGTCGTAGTTCATCAGGAACGAGATCGCCGTGCCGTGCGCGCCGCAGCCGAAGCAGTGGTAGAACTGTTTGGTCGGCGACACCGTGAACGACGGCGAGCGCTCGTCGTGGAACGGGCAGCGCGCGGAGTATTCCTTGCCCTGGCGCTTGAGCGGCACGCGCGCGTTGATCACCTCGACGATGTCCGTCCGGGCCAGAAGGTCGTCGATGAAAGCATCGGATAGCCGCGCCATCTCAGCCGGCCCCCGACAGCCAGGTCGTTGCGCCGGCCGCCTGAGTCCTGCCACGCGCTGCGGCGCGCCAACCCGCACCACGATTCGTGTTCGCGGGGGCGCGATCATCGATGAAGGCGTCGGACAGGCGGGCCATGCCGCCATGATCGCATCTACCGGCCGGGGTTGGCCGCCCGGCTCAGCCGCCCGGGGCCGGTTCCGCCGGGGGCGTGGCGGCCGCGAGCATCCGCTCGTCGATCACCGCGGTGATCAGCGCGCCGATGAAGAACACCGCGGCGGCGTAGTACATCCACACCAGCAGCAGCACCAGGGCCCCCATCGAGCCGTAGGCGCTGCCCGGGGCCGCCTCGGACAGGTACAGCCCTATTGCCCAGCGGCCGAGCACGAACAGCCCGGCGGTGATCAGCCCGCCGAGCAGTGCCTGGCGCCAGCGCACGCGGCGGTCGGGCAGGTAGTGGTAGAGGAAGGCGAAGGCGATCGTGTACAGCGCCAGCGAGGTCATGTCGCCCAGCACCGGCAGGATCGACGGCAGCCAGGCGAACACCACCTGCAGTGCGGTGGTCAGGCTCATCGAGACGATCAGCAGGAAGCCCAGCGCCAGCACCACGCCGAACGACAGCACGCGCTTGCGCAGCCACGCCCAGGGCCCGGACAGCTGCCTCGCATCGCTGTGGAAGATCAGGTTGAGCGCCGTCTGCAGGCGCGCGAACACCGCGGTGGCGCCGATGAACAGCAGCACGGTGCTCCACAGCCCGGCGAACGAGCCGACATCGGGCCGGCGCTGCGCGTTGGCGACCACCGTGGTGGCCACGTCGCGCGCGCCGCTGCCGGCCAGGTCGCCGACCTGGCGCATCAGTTCGTCCTGCGCCGACGGATACAGCGATGCCGCCAGCCACAGCAGCAGCACCAGCAGCGGCGCCAACGACAGCAGCGCGTAGAACGACAGCGCCGCGGCGTGGGTCAGCAGGTCGGTTTCGAAGAAGCGGCGGGCCAGCGCGGCGGGCAGGCTTTCCTGCAGGAGGTGCAGGCGTGCGCGGATGCGTTCGCGGGAGAAATGCATGGCCGCAGGATAAGCGCGCGGCGTCGAGGAAATGTCCAGCGGATGCCGACATTCGCTGCAGGAGCGCACCTGCGCGCGACAGGCTTTGCGGGGAAAGCCGTCGCGCCCGGGTGCGTTCCTACAGGGGAATCATGGTCATTTGGCGAGCTTCTTCTTCACCAGTGCCGACACCTGGCCCATGTCGGCCTGTCCGGCCAGCTTCGGCTTGAGCACGCCCATCAGCTTGCCCATGTCGGCCGGGCCGCTGGCGCCGGTCCGGGCGATGGCGTCGTCGATGGCGGCCAGGATCGTGGCCTCGTCCAGCTTCTCGGGCAGGTAGCCCTGGATGACCACGATCTCGGCGCGCTCGATGGCGGCCAGGTCCTCGCGGTTGGCGGCCTCGAACTGGCTCACCGAGTCCTTGCGCTGCTTGACCATTTTCTCCAGCACCGCGAGCACGGCGGCGTCGTCGAGCTCGATGCGCTCATCGACCTCGCGCTGCTTGATCGCGGCGTTGGCCAGGCGGATCACGCCCAGGGTGGCCTTGTCGCCGGACTTCATCGCGGCCTTCATGTCGTCGGTGAGGCGTTGCTTGAGGGTCATCGGAATCTCCGTGGGGCGAATGTGGGGCGGGCTGCCGGGCTGAAGCCGCTCCTGCAGGACAAACAGGCAAGCGGGGTGGCACTGCAAAGACAAAAAGCCGGCGACGCTTGCGCGTGCCGGCTTCGTGGATATCCTGCTGCGGCGCGCGGGGCGCGCCAGCGGAAGGACCCGCGCCTGCCTCAGTACAGGCGCTGGCGCTTGGTGACGTCGCGCGAGGTGCGGCGCGCCTGACGCTTCACGGCGGCGGCGGCCTTGCGCTTGCGCTCCTGGGTCGGCTTCTCGTAGTACTCGCGCTTGCGGGTTTCGGCCAGCACGCCGGCCTTCTCGCAGGTGCGCTTGAAGCGGCGCAGGGCAAACTCGAAAGGCTCGTTTTCGCGGACTTTGACGCTTGGCATAGGAATCTCTGTGGGTTTGGAGGCCCCGCGCGGAGGCGTGGACCCGCGCGAGGGACGCGCAAGCCGCCGGAATCCCTCCGGCGAGCCGCGTATGATAGCGGGAGCCATCGGGGCCGCGCAACCACGGGCCGCGACCTCCCGGGTCCAGCCCGGCCTCCAAGCCCCAGCCCCCGCCCGCCCCCATGAAAGTCCTCGGCATCGAATCCAGCTGCGACGAAACCGGCGTCGCCGTGTACGACACGGCGCTGGCCGGTGCCGCGGGCCTGCGCGCGCATGCGGTCTACAGCCAGATCGCCTTGCACGCCGAGTACGGCGGGGTGGTACCGGAGCTGGCCAGCCGCGACCACGTCCGCAAGCTGCTGCCGCTGATCCGCCAGACCCTGGCCGAGGCCGGGCTGGAGGTTGGCGATCTCGATGGCGTGGCCTATACGGCCGGCCCCGGCCTGGTCGGTGCGCTGCTGGTCGGCGCCGGGGTGGCGCGCTCGCTGGCGTGGGCGCTGGACCTGCCGGCGGTCGGCGTCCATCACATGGAAGGGCACCTGCTCGCCCCGCTGATGGAAGACCCCGATCCCATTCACGGCTCGCCCGAGCCGCCGTTCGTCGCCCTGCTGGTCTCCGGCGGCCACACCCAGCTGGTCGCGGTGGACGCGATCGGCAGCTATCGGCTGCTCGGCGAGACCCTGGACGACGCCGCGGGCGAGGCCTTCGACAAGACCGCCAAGATGATGGGCCTGCCGTACCCGGGCGGCCCGCAGCTGGCGCGGCTGGCCGAGGACGGCACGCCGGGCAAGTACAAATTCTCCCGGCCGATGACAACCCGGCCCGGGCTCGACTTCAGCTTCAGCGGCCTCAAGACCCAGGTGCTGCTGGCCTGGCGGGACAGCGACCAGGCCGACCAGACCCGCGCCGACATCGCCCGCGGCTTCGAGGACGCGGTGGTCGACACCCTGGCGATCAAGTGCGAACGCGCGCTCGATGCCGCCGGCTGCGACGTACTGGTGGTCGCCGGCGGCGTCGGCGCCAACAAGCGCCTGCGCGCGAAGCTGCAGGCGATGTGCGAGGCCCGCGGCGGCCGCGCCTGCTTCCCGCGCCCGGAGCTGTGCACCGACAACGGCGCGATGATCGCCTTCGCCGGCGCGCTGCGGCTCGAGGCCGGGCAGCGCGACAGCGCCGAGGTGCACGTGACGCCGCGGTGGGACATGGCTGGCTTGCCGCCGGTGGCGGCGGCGCGGGATTCGGGATTCGGGATTGGGGATTCGCAAGAGCAATAACGGTCGGCGCGTTAAGCTCTTGCCGTTGCCGTTGCCGTTGCCGTTGCCGTTGCCGTTGCCGTTGCCTTTACCGAATCCCCAATCCCCAATCCCCAATCCCCAATCCCGGCTCTTCCCCCATGGACACCGTCTTCATCGAAGCCCTCGAAGTCGAAGCCCTGATCGGCATCTACGACTGGGAGCGGCGCATCCGCCAGCCGCTGCTGTTCGACATCGAGATGCAGTTCGACAATCGGGTGCCCGCGGCCAGCGACGACATCGCCGACACGCTCAACTACAAGGCGGTGAGCAAGCGGGTGATCGCGTACGTGTCGCAGTCGGACTTCGGCCTGGTCGAGACGCTGGCCGAGCGCGTGGCGGCGATCGTCATCGAGGAATTCGGGGTGCAGCGCGTGCGGGTCAAGCTGTCCAAGCCGGGCGCGGTGCGCGGCGCGCGCGCGGTCGGGGTGGTCATCGAGCGCACAGCCGCTACCCTGTAGCGCATGCAGGACTTCATCGAAACCAACCTCGTGCAGCCGCTGGCCGGCGTTCCCTACGCCGCCACCCTCGTCGGCCTGCTCGTGCTGGCGCTCGTCGCCTGGATCGCCAACTGGCTGACGCGGCGCGTGCTGCTGGTCGTGGTCGGGCGACTGGCCAAGGCGTCGCCGACCAAGTGGGACGACGCGATCATGGGCCGCCGGGTGCTGGCGCGCCTGGCCAACGTGGTGCCGGCGCTGATCGTGCTCGGCGGCATCGCGCTGGTGCCGGCGGTGCCGGAATGGCTCGACATCGTGGTGCGCAACGTCGCCCTGGCCTACGTCGCGCTGACCGTGGCGATGGCGATCGGCAACCTGCTCAACGCGCTCAACGACATCTACGTGCAGACCAGCCCCCACGCCGTGCAGCGCCCGATCAAGGGCTACCTGCAGCTGGTCAAGATCGCCATCTACATCATCGCCGCGGTGCTCATCATCGCCTCGCTGGTCGGCAAGTCGCCGCTGGTGCTGCTGACCGGCCTGGGCGCGATGACCGCGGTGCTGATGCTGGTGTTCAAGGACACCATCCTGTCGCTGGTGGCGTCGGTCCAGCTGTCGAGCAACGACATGCTGCGGGTGGGCGACTGGATCGAGATGCCGAGCCAGAACGCCGATGGCGACGTGGTCGACATCAGCCTGCACACGGTGAAGGTGCAGAACTGGGACAAGACCATCAGCACCATCCCGACCTGGGCGCTGATCAGCGAGAGCTATCGCAACTGGCGCGGGATGACCGACTTCGGCGGGCGCCGGATCAAGCGCGCGCTGCTGATCGACCAGACCTCGGTGCGGTTCCTGGAGCCGGAAGAGCGCCAGCGGCTGCGCCGCTTCGCGCTGATCGACGGCTACCTGGACAGGCAGAAGGCCGAGCTGGCCGACTACAACGCCAAGCTGGAGGCCGCTGGCAAGGATCCGGTCAACAACCGCCGCGCCACCAACCTGGGTACCTTCCGCGCCTACATGACCGCCTACCTGCAGGCACACCCGGGCGTGGCGCATGACATGACCCTGATGGTGCGCCAGCTCGACCCGACGCCGACCGGCCTGCCGCTGGAGGTGTACTGCTTTTCGTCCAACGTCAGCTGGGTGCCGTACGAAAACCTGGCTGGCGACATCTTCGACCACCTGCTGGCGGTGATGCCGGAGTTCGGGCTGCGCGTGTTCCAGCAGCCCAGCGGCGCCGAACTCAGCACGGCGCTGGCGAACCTGCGCATCGCGCCGGCCGCGCCGGATGCGGCAGAGGACTGATGGCGCCATGGCCCGCGCCGGCCTGAGCCTGGGCAGCAACCTCGAGCCCGAGGCCAACCTGCGCTCGGCGATCGCCGAGCTGCGCGCGCGCTTCGGCGACGTGCGGCTGTCGCGGGTGTACAGGACGCGGGCGGTGGGATTCGACGGCGGCGACTTCCTCAACGCCGCGGCTGTCATCGAGACCGATCTCGAACCCGGGGCCCTCGACGCCTGGCTGCACGCGCTGGAGGACGCGCACGGCCGCGACCGCAGCGGCCCGCGCTTCGGCGACCGCACGCTCGACATCGACCTGGTGCTGTACGACGAGCGCATCGTCGAAGGCCCCGGCCACCTGCGCGTGCCGCGCGGCGAGCTGCGCCACGCCTTCGTGCTGCGACCGCTGGCCGAGATCGTGCCTGACATGCTCGAGCCGCGCAGCGGGCGCAGGTTGGCGGAGCTGTGGGCGGAGTCTCCCGAACGCGACGTCGCGATGGAGGCGGTGCCGGGTTTCGACATCGGATAGCGGAACCGCTCCCACAAGGGCCGAGGGGCGGTCAGATCGCTCGCGCAACCCCGTCCAGGGCGTAGCCCCGGCCTACGCCAGCAGCCTTCCGCCGTCGAGGCGCAGCACCTGGCCGGTGCAGTAGGTCGCGTCGCGCAGCAGCCAGCGCACGGCTTCGGCGACTTCTTCCGGCGTACCGGTGCGGGCCAGCGGGGTGCGAGCCAGCAGCGCGGCGCGGCGTTCGTCGCCGGAGTCGTCCTCGGGCCACAGGATCGCGCCCGGGGCGATCGCGTTGACGCGCACGTGCGGTGCCAGTTCCAGCGCCAGCGACTTCGTCGCCATCTCCAGCGCGGCCTTGGCCATGCAGTAGACCGCGTGGTCGCGCAGCGGCCGCTGCGCGTGGATGTCGGTCATGTTGACGATCGCGCCCCGCGCGGCGGCCAGGTGCGGCGCGGCGGCCTGGGCGAGGAAGAACGGCGCGCGCGCGTTGCTGGCGAACAGGATGTCCCACTGCGCCGGCGTCACCGTGCCCAGCGGCGTGGGGCCGAAGCCCGAGGCGTTGTTGACCAGCGCGTCGAGGCGGCCGAAGCGGCCGACGGTTTGCGCGACCAACTCGGGCAGGCGGTCGAATTCCGCCAGGTCGGCCTGCAGGACGAGCACGCTGCCGCCGCGCGCGGCTTCCAGCTCGCCGGCCAGCGCCTGCATCGGCGCGGCGGAGGTGCGGTAGTGCAGGGCGAGGTCGTAGCCGGCGGCGTGCAGGCCGCGGGCGATCGCGGCACCGAGGCGGCGCGCGGCGCCGGTGACCAGGGCGACGGGGCGGGGCGATGCGTTCATGGCGACACACGATAGCGCAGGCCTCCGGCCGGAGCCCATGGCAGCGGCCATGCCCGCGACGGGTTGCCGGGAAAGCCTGTATCGCGGCCATCCCGTTCCCGCGGGCCGCTCCCACGCAATGGCGGCGTTCCGTATCCTGTCGCGCAGTCGAACAGGAATTTCCATGCCCACCTCGCCCCCCGACGCCGATGCGCTGGCGCACAGCGCGCACCTGCAGGCGCTGATCCGCGAGCAGATCGCCGCGGCCGGTGGCGCCGTCCCGTTCTCGCGCTTCATGGAGCTGGCGCTGTACGCGCCGGGCCTGGGCTACTACAGCGCCGGCGCCACCAAGTTCGGCCGCGCCGGCGACTTCGTCACCGCGCCCGAACTGGGCTCGCTGTTCGCGCAGTGCATCGCCGAGGCGGTGGCGCCGGTGCTGCGGCAGATCGGGCCGACGGCGACGTTCCTGGAGATCGGCGGCGGCAGCGGCGCCTTCGCCGAGCACGCGATCAAGCAGCTGATGGCGATCGACGCGATGCCGGCGCGCTACGCGATCCTCGAACCCAGCGCCGACCTGCGCGAGCGCCAGCGCGAACGCCTGCAGCGCAAGCTCACGCCGCTGGTGTTCGAGTGCGTGGAGTGGCTCGACGGCCCGCTGTCCGACCCGTGGAACGGCGCGCTGTTCGCCAACGAGGTGATCGACGCGCTGCCGACGCCGCGCTTCAGCCTGCGCGACGGCGAGGTGTTCGAGGAACACGTCGCGCTCACCGGCGATGGAGCGTTCATACACACCGATCGCCCGGCCGACCCGCTGCTGTCGGCAGCGGTGCGCCACGTCGAGCGCGAGATCGGTGCGCCGCTGCCCGACGGCTATCGCTCCGAACTGCTGCCGCAGCTGCCGTACTGGCTGCAGGCGGTGGCCGGCGGCCTGGAGGCCGGCGCGCTGCTGTTCGTCGACTACGGCTATCCGCGCCGCGAGTTCTACGCGCCCGAGCGCAGCGACGGCACCCTGCGCGCGTTCCACCGCCACCGCGTGAGCGGCGACGTGTTCGCGCATCCCGGGCTGCAGGACATCACCGCATCGGTCGATTTCACCGCGCTGGCGGAAGCCGGCACCGGCGCCGGCTTCGACTTCGCCGGCTACTGCTCGCAGGCCAGCCTGCTGATCGGCAACGGCCTGGCGCAGCGGCTGGAAGAGCAGGAAGGCCGCGCCGCCGACGAGGCCGGCCGCTACGCACTGCGCCAGCAGGCCAAGCAGCTCACGCTGCCGGGCGCGATGGGCGAGCGCTTCCAGGCGATGGGCTTCGCGCGCGGGGTCGAGTTCGGCGCCGCGTTCCTGGCCGGCGACCTGAGCTTCCGCCTGTGATGATCACGCGCGGACTCAAGCCGCTGCGCCATCCGCGCGCGTGGCTGGCGCTGTGGTGGGCGGCGGTGCTGCTGGTCTTCATCGTCTGCCTGGTGCCGGCGCCCGAGCTGCCGACCGTGCCGCGCGGCTTCGACAAGATCGAGCACTTCCTGGCGTTCTTCCTGCTGGCCGCCAGCGCGGTGCAGCTGTACGCCACGCGCCGCGCGCTGTGGTGCGCGGCGCTGGGACTGCTGGCGCTGGGCATCGCGATCGAGCTGGCGCAGTACGCGTTCACCAGCAGCCGCTCGATGGACCCGCGCGACGTGCTGGCCGACGCGCTGGGCGTCGCCGCCGGTTTCGCGGTCGCGCTGACGCCGCTGCGCGATTTGCTGCTGCGGATCGACGGCGCGCGCGCCTGACGCGGCACAATCCGCACATGACCATGACCCAACCACCCGTGACCGAAACCGGATCCGACGACGCCCGCGCCGCCGCGCGCATGGCCTGGGCGCGTAGCGTCTCCAGCGGCCCGGTCGAAGCGCTGCACCGCGCCTCCGCCGACGCCGGCTTCCGCAGCTACTGGCGCGGCGCGCCGGACGGCATCGTGATGGACTCGCCGCCGGGGCTGGAGGACGTGCGGCCGTGGCTGGCGATGCACGTTGTGCTGGAAGCCGGCGACGTGCGTGTGCCGCGCATCCTGGCGCGCGACGTCGAAGCCGGCTTCCTGCTGCTCGAGGATCTCGGCCCGTCCACCTGCCTGCAGGTCGCCGATGGCGACAACGTCGACGCGCTGGTGGAAGCGGCCCTCACCCAGCTGTTGCGGCTGCAAGCGATTGCTTGCCCGCCGGGGTTGCCGGCCTACGACCGCACGCTGCTGATGCGCGAGCTGGGGCTGTTCCGCGAGTGGTTCCTGCAGCGCCACCTGGGCGTGGCGCTGGACGCCGATGAGGACGCGGCATTGGCGGGCATCGAATCGCTGCTCGTGGACGCGGCGCTGGCGCAGCCGCAGGTGCTGGTCCATCGCGACTTCATGCTGCGCAACCTGATGCCGGTGGCCGACGGCCCCGCGGTGCTCGACTTCCAGGACGCGGTGCGCGGGCCAATCGCCTACGACGTGCTGAGCCTGTGCCGTGACGCCTTCGCCAGCTGGCCCGAAGCCCGGGTCGCGCGCTGGCGCGAAAGCTATCGCATGCGCGCCGCGGCCGCCGGCCTGCCGGTGCCCGATACCGCGTGCTTCGAGCGCGACTTCGACCTGATTGGCGTGCAGCGCCACCTCAAGGTGCTGGGCATCTTCGCGCGGCTGCGCCATCGCGACGGCAAGCTGCGCTACCTCGCCGACGCCCCGCGCTTCCTCGGCTATCTCGACGACGTGCTGCCGCGCCACCGCCAACTCGACCCGCTGCGGACGATCATCGACCGCCACGTGCGCCCGGCGCTGGCCGGCTGAACTCAGTCTTCCGCGCGCGCCGCGCCGATCGCGGCGATGCGCGCCTTGCGCAGGGCCTCGCCGAGCGCGGGACCGTCCAGGCCCTCGCGGGCGACGTCCGCGCCGCGCACCGCCAGCGCCGCGGCGTGCAAACGCAGCAGTTCCGCGCGCTGCGGATAGGGCTCGTCCTGCAATCCGGCGCGGCCGCGCTTGTCGGCTTCGCATGCGATCGCCAGCTGCGCGATGCGGTCGGGCTTGCGGAAGGCGTCGCAGCGGGCCAGCAGGTCGTGCACGGTGGTGTCGCGCAGTTCGTGCAGGCGGTGCACGTTGAGGTGTTCGCGGCAGGCCATCAGCGCGAGTTCGCGATGCGCGGTCGGTACTTTCATCCGTTCGCACAGCGCGCGCAGCGGGGCGAGGCCGCGCTGTTCGTGCTTGACGTGGCGCGGCAGTTCGTCGGCGGGGGTCAGCGCCTTGCCCAGGTCGTGGGTCAGCGCGGCGAAGCCGATCGCCGTGTCGCCGGGCGCGAGCCGCGCGGCCATGTCGCAGACCAGTTCGACATGGACGCCGGTGTCGACTTCGGGGTGGTATTCGGGGCGCTGCGGCACGCCGTACAGCGCATCGACTTCGGGCAGCACCGCGGCCAGCGCGCCGCAGTCGTGCAGGGTGCGGATGAAGGCGGACGGCTGCTTCGCGGCGAGCGCCTTCGACAGTTCCTGCCACACGCGCTCGGGCACCAGCGCGTCGAGTTCGCCGGACGCGGACATCTGCCGCATCAGCGCCATGGTCTCGGGCGCGACGGTGAAGCGCAGCGGCGCGAAGCGGGCCATGAAGCGCGCCGCGCGCAGCACCCGCAGCGGGTCCTCGACGAAGGCCGGACCGACGTGGCGCAGCACCCGCGCCTGGATGTCGCGCGTGCCGCCGAGCGGATCGACCAGGTTGCCGTCAGCGTCCTGCGCGATCGCGTTGATGGTGAAGTCGCGGCGGCCCAGGTCTTCTTCCAGCGTCACCGACGGATCGGCGTCGACGACGAAGCCGCGGTGGCCGCGGCCGGACTTGCGTTCGGTGCGGGCCAGCGCGTGTTCCTCGTTCGTCTGCGGGTGCAGGAACACGGGGAAGTCGCGGCCGACCGGCTTGAAGCCGGCGGCGAGCATGGTGTCGGGCGTTTCACCGACGACGACGAAGTCGTTGTCGCCGGGCGCCAGGCCCAGCAACCGGTCGCGCACCGCGCCGCCGACGAGGTAGATGTCCATGGGGCGATGATGCCTGTTTTGCTGGCGCGGCAGGTTTCGTAGGAGCGCACTTGGGCGCGACGAGTGAGCGATGGGGAGCGACAGGGGTGCGCGGGTAAAGCCTTCGCGCCCAAGTGCGCTCCTACGAAAGCGGTCGCGTTCGGGTGCGTTCCAGCAAGCGCCTCAATCTTTCGGCGCCTCCGCCAGAGGGCACGCGAACTTCTTCCGCGCGCCGCCGCTCTGCCCCCGCAGGCGCTGGCTCACCGGCAGCGCGTCGCCGTCCATGCGCCAGTCGTAGATCACGCTGAAGGCGAGCACGCGGGCGACGTAGTCGCGGGTTTCCTTGTAGCTGATGGTCTCGATCCAGAAGTCCGGATCCATGCCCGGGCGCTGCGACTGCCAGCGCGCCACCGGCGAGGGGCCGGCGTTGTAGGCGGCGATGGCGAAGTAGGTCTGGCCGTACTTGTCTTCCATCTGCCGCAGGTAGGCGGTGCCGATGGCGATGTTGGTGTCGGAGTCGTACAGGCTCTCGGCTCCGCCGTAGGGGATGCCGTTGCGTTTCGCCACTCCCGCCCCGGTGGAAGGGAGTACCTGCATCAGGCCGCGCGCGTTGGCGGACGAGCGCGCGCGGGGGTTGAAGATGCTTTCGGCGCGGATCTCGGCCGCGACCCACGCCGGGTCGAGCAGGTGTTTGGCGGCCTCGCGGCGGATGGTGGCTTCGTGGTGGATCGGGAAGCGGATTTCATACCAGCGCTTCTCCTCGGGGTGGTCGGCGATCTCCAGGCCGAACACGCCGCGGTTGACCCAGCCGTTGTCCTGCGCGACCTCGATCGCCAGCCGCCGCTGCTTGGCGTCGAAACGCGACAGCGCGTCCCTCCACTCGCGCCCCGCCCAGCCGGCGCGGTCGATCCGCTGCAGGGCAATCGCGCGCACCAGCGCCGGGTCGCGGGCAACGGCGGCCTTCGCCGCCGGATCGGCGGTGGCCATCCACGGGCACAGCGCGTACGGCTGGTCGAGGCGGTCGGCGGCGAGGAAGCCGTGGAAGTCGGGCTCGCGCGCGGCGGCGCGATACAGCGCCTGCGCGCCGGCCTTGTCGCCGGTGAGTTCGGTCAGGCGCGCGGCGAAATAGGTCCAGCGCGAGCCGCTGCGCTGCTCCTCGCCCATGGCCTTGATCGCCGCAAGTGCCGCCGGCCAGTCCGAGCGCGCCAGCGCTTCGCGTGCCTGCCATTCGTGCAGGCGCTCGTCGTAGGCCGAGGCGGGGACCGCGGCCAGGCGGCGCGCGGATTCGGGTTCGTACGAGGCCGCCGTCCACAGCGCGACCTGGTACAGCACGCGGCCGCGGTCTTCCTCGGTGAAGCCCAGCGCCTGCGCGAAGCGCGGCAGCGCGTTTTCCGCGGCGGCCGGGGTGGACTTGGCCAGCCGCGCCAGGCCGTGCGAGGCGATCAGGCGGCTGCGCGGGGTCTTCGGCCACTGCAGCGCGCGGTCGTGGACGGCGCCGAAGAACGCGGCGTAGTCGTTGGCCAGCGCGAACTGGTCGGCCGGCAGGCCACGCGCGGCGGCGCGCATCACGCCCGGCTGCCACTGCGTGGCGGCCAGCTCGATCCGCTCCCAGCGCAGTTCCGGCGGCAGCCCGCCCTTCGCCGCGAGCGCCGCAAACGCCGGGTCGCAGGCGTCGGGCAGCGACTTGCCGCTGCTGCGCCAGATGTCCTGCGCGTCCTTGATCCACTGTGCATCCGTCGCGCCGGTGGCCTGGCGTGCGTCGAGTTCGGCGCAGCGCAGCGCCACGTCGTCGATCGACGGGTCCCAGGCGGCACGGAACGCCGGCCAGTCCTTGCGTCGCGCCAGTGCGGCCAGCCAGACCGAGCGGAACGTGTCCGCCACCGCCTGGCCTTCGTGGCGCGACAGGAACGACTGCGCCTGGTCGGTGGGCAGCGTGTCGATGTTGCGCCGCAGGCTGGCGTACGCGAGCCAGCCGTACAGCGGGTCGTTGGCGAAACGCGCCGCATCGACCGGCTGGCCGCGTTCGGCGGCGCTGATCGCGTCGGCGATCGAGCTGTTCGCGGAGGACGACTGCGCGTGCGCGGTGCCGGCGGCGACCAGGCAAGCGAGTGCGAAAACGAGGGTGCGGAGGCTGGAATTCGGCATCGGCGGACTATAGCGAAGGGCGGGTGAATGAAGCTGTCGCAAACCAAAAGCCGGCCCTCACCCGGCGCTGCGCGCCTCCCTCTCCCGCAGGCGGGAGAGGGGCTGGGATCGCGCCTTCGCGGGCATGACAAGTTACTTTTTTGCCAAGTTCGCGCACAACGACGTTACCGCTTCCAACCGCCGTCATTCCCGCGAAAGCGGGAACCCAGTGACTTCGGCCCCTCCAGCGGCCACGCACTGCCGAAGTACGATGCACCGTCCCCGACAACAAAAGTCACCAGCCCCAAGCCATGCTCGACCAACTCTGGATCTTCCCCCTGCTCGGCATCGTCGTCGGCGTGCTCGCCGGCCTGCTCGGCGTCGGCGGCGGCCTGATCCTGGTCGGTGCGCTGGTCTGGCTGCTGCCGCTGCACGGCATCGGCCACGACGCGGCGATGCATGCGGCGCTGGCCAGTTCGATGGCCAGCATCGTGCTCACCGCGGCGTCGTCGGCGTACGCGCATCACCGACGCGGCAGCGTGCTGTGGCCGACGGTGGCGTGGATGGCGCCCGGGCTGCTGCTGGGCGGCTGGCTGGGCAGCCTGGTGGCGGTCGCGCTCGACGGCGCGGTGCTGAAGTGGGGCGTGATCGGCTACTGCCTGCTGGCCGCGGCGCAGCTGACGTTCGGGCGGGTGCGCGCCGGTGGCGGCGACGTCGT
>DATCYC010000361.1:0-3858 GCA_036570525.1 Luteimonas sp. | reverse complement strand
GTGTCGACCTGCGGATGCTGCGCGGCCAGCGCATCGAACAGCGCCTTCATGCGGATGAAGGCCTCGCGCCGGCGCTCGAGGTCCGGATGCGGCGCGGGGATAGCCATCAGCCCGCGCAGCAGCAGCCGCGGCTGTGCGGCGATCACGGCGGCCAGCGCCGACACCTGTCCCGGCGTGCAGCCGTGCTTGCCGGCCTCGGCGTCGATGTTCACCTGCACCAGCACGTTCAGCGGCGGCAGGTTGTCGGGCCGGTGGCGGGCCAGCGCGGCGACGAGCTTGTCGCGGTCCACGGTTTGCACCCAGTCGAACGCGGCCGCCGCCTCGCGGGCCTTGTTCGACTGCAGGTGGCCGATCAGGTGCCATTCCAGCGTTTCCGAAGTCAGGGCCACCTGTTTGGCCAATGCTTCCTGGACATAGTTTTCGCCGAATGCCGGCGCGTGCGCGACGCCGGTCACATTCAGTTCGTGCGCGGCGGCCGAGCGCAGGGCCGCGGCCATTTCCGCGACGGCCGTCGCAGGCTGCGTCTTGGAAACCGCGAGCAGGCGCGGCACGGGGCGCCCCGCATCGCGCGCCGTGGCGGCGAGGCGTTCGAGGACGGCGTTCAGGGCTTGCGCGTACATGCGGCTTCGACCGGGGCGGGCTGGATTTCTGGCGCGGATCCGGGGCTATACTGCCGCGCAGGGGTTGTTCATTCCAGTCGCAGCGCCAGGGGAGCATGCATGGATATCGCCGAACTGTTGGCGTTCTCGGTCAAGAACAAGGCATCGGACCTGCATCTGTCGGCAGGCCTGCCGCCGATGATCCGCGTCGACGGCGACGTGCGCCGCATCAACATCCCGGCGCTGGACCACAAGCAGGTCCATGCGCTGGTGTACGACATCATGTCGGACAAGCAGCGCCGCGACTACGAGGAGTTCCTCGAGGTCGACTTCTCGTTCGAGATCGCCGGCCTGGCGCGCTTCCGCGTCAACGCGTTCAACCAGAACCGCGGCGCCGGCGCGGTGTTCCGCACGATTCCGTCCGAGGTGCTCACGCTCGAGGACCTGGCCACGCCGCGGATCTTCAAGGAGCTGATCGACCAGCCGCAGGGCCTGATCCTGGTCACCGGCCCGACCGGTTCGGGCAAGTCGACCACGCTTGCGGCGATGGTCGACCACGTCAACAAGAACGAGTACGGGCACATCCTCACCATCGAGGACCCGATCGAATTCGTGCACACCGCGCAGAAGTGCCTGATCAACCAGCGCGAGGTGCACCGCGACACGCACGGCTTCAACGAGGCGCTGCGCTCGGCGCTGCGCGAGGACCCGGACTACATCCTGGTCGGCGAGCTGCGCGACCTGGAAACCATCCGCCTGGCGCTGACCGCCGCGGAAACCGGCCACCTGGTGTTCGGCACCCTGCATACCTCGAGCGCGGCCAAGACCATCGACCGCATCATCGACGTGTTCCCCGCCGGCGAGAAGCCGATGGTGCGCTCGATGCTGTCCGAAAGCTTGCGCGCAGTGATCTCGCAGGCGCTGCTGAAGAAGGTCGGCGGCGGCCGCACCGCGGCGTGGGAAATCATGGTCGGCATCCCCGCCATCCGCAACCTGATCCGCGAGGACAAGGTGGCGCAGATGTATTCGTCGATCCAGACCGGCCAGCAGCACGGCATGATGACCCTCGACCAGCACCTGCAGGACCTGGTCAAGCGCGGCCTGGTCACGCGCGCGCAGGCGAAGGATTACGCGAAGGACAAGCGTCTTTTTGAGTAGCCGGGATTCGATATTCGGGATTCGGGATTCGTAAAAGCCGGGACGGGCGCAGGAACGGGAATGACGATGGCGCAAGCGCGCTTCTCCGAATCCCCAATCCCCAATCCCCAATCCCCGGCTCCGCAGGAGCCAAAGATGAGCAGCATCGACTTCACCTCGTTCCTCAAACTGATGGCGCACCAGAAGGCGTCGGACCTGTTCATCACGGCCGGCATGCCGCCGTCGATCAAGGTGAACGGCAAGATCTCCCCGATCACCCAGAACCCGCTCACGCCGCAGCAGGCGCGCGACCTGGTGCTCAACGTGATGTCGCCGCCGCAGCGCGAGGAGTTCGAACGCACCCACGAGTGCAACTTCGCCATCGGCGTGTCGGGCGTCGGCCGCTTCCGCGTGTCGTGCTTCTACCAGCGCAACCAGGTGGGCATGGTGCTGCGCCGGATCGAGACCAAGATCCCGTCGATCGAAGAGCTGAACCTGCCGCCGATCATCAAGACCCTGGCGATGACCAAGCGCGGCATCATCATCTTCGTCGGCGCGACGGGTACCGGCAAATCGACCTCGCTGGCGTCGATGATCGGCTACCGCAACGAGAACTCGACCGGTCACATCATCACCATCGAGGACCCGATCGAGTTCGTGCACAAGCACGCGGGCTGCATCATCACCCAGCGCGAGGTCGGCATCGACACCGACAGCTGGGAGAACGCGCTCAAGAACACCCTGCGCCAGGCGCCGGACGTGATCATGATCGGCGAGGTGCGCACCCGCGAGGGCATGGACCACGCCATCGCCTTCGCCGAAACCGGCCACCTGGTGCTGTGCACCCTGCACGCCAACAACGCCAACCAGGCGATGGACCGCATCATCAACTTCTTCCCCGAAGACCGGCGCGGCCAGCTGCTGATGGACCTGTCGCTCAACCTCAAGGGCGTGGTCGCCCAGCAGCTGATCCCCACGCCCGACGGCAAGGCCCGCCGGGTCGCGATGGAGATCCTGCTCGGCACGCCGCTGGTGCAGGACTACATCCGCGACGGCGAGGTCCACAAGCTCAAGGAAGTGATGAAGGAATCGACCAACCTGGGCATGAAGACCTTCGACCAGAGCCTGTTCGAGCTCTACCAGGCCGGCGAGATCTCCTACGAGGACGCGCTGCGCTACGCCGACTCGGCCAACGAGGTGCGCCTGCGCATCAAGCTCGCCCAGGGCGGGGACGCACGCACCCTGTCGCAGGGGCTGGACGGGGTCGAGGTGGCCGAGGCGAACTGAGGCGCCCGCCTGGAGCAGGCTGGCTTGAAACACTGTGTTACGACCGGATGACGGGAAAGGGCGCTGCGGCGCCCTTTTCTTTTCGTCTTCTTTACCCGATCCATAGGACAATGACCCATTGGATTTCCAACGACAGGAGATTGACGTGGCCCACACCCTCCCCGAACTTCCCTACGCCTACGACGCGCTCGAGCCGCACATCGACGCGCAGACGATGGAGATCCACCACTCCAAGCACCATCAGGCCTACATCAACAACCTCGACAAGGCGGTCGACGGCACCGAGTACGCCGACAAGCCGGCCGAGGACCTGATACGCGACATCGACGCCCTGCCCGAGAAGATCCGCGGCGCGGTGCGCAACAACGGCGGCGGCCACGCCAACCATTCGCTGTTCTGGACCGTGATGTCGCCCAAGGGCGGCGGCCAGCCGACCGGCGACGTCGCCAAGCGCATCGACAGCGACCTGGGCGGCTTCGACAAATTCAAGGAAGCCTTCACCCAGGCCGCGCTGACCCGCTTCGGCAGCGGCTGGGCGTGGCTGAGCGTGGACAAGTCCGGCAAGCTCTCGGTCGAGAGCAGCGCCAACCAGGACAGCCCGCTCATGAAGGGCATCGGCTCGGGCAACACCCCGATCCTGGGCCTGGACGTGTGGGAGCACGCCTACTACCTGAAGTACCAGAACCGCCGCCCGGACTACATCGGCGCGTTCTACAACGTGGTCGACTGGAACGAGGTCGAGCGTCGGTACCAGGAAGCGATCAAGGGTTGACCGTCGGCCTGCGCGAACGTCGCGCACCGCCGTCCGAAAAAGCCCGGCAACGCCGGGCTTTTT
>DATCYC010000360.1:0-2400 GCA_036570525.1 Luteimonas sp. | reverse complement strand
TCCCAGATCGACAGCGACGGCGGCACGATGTTGGGCCAGATGCCCAGCACCAGCCCGGCGAAGCCGAGCACGAAGAAGCACAGGGTCAGCACGAACGGCGACGCATCGCGGCCCTCGTGCATCGCCGCGCGCCACAGCGCGAACGCATTCACCAATGCCAGCAGCGGCACCGGCGCCAGCCACCAGAAATTCCCGCTCTCGAACCAGCGCGCCATGATCCGCGAGTCCAGGAACGGCAGCCACGCGCTCACCAGCCCCATGAACGCCACCACCACCAGCACCAGCGGCCGGGTCAGGGTGCGCGCGGTGCGCTGCGTGGGTCCTTCCGTCTTCAGGATCAGCCAGCACGAACCGAGCAGCGCGTAGCCGAACACCACCGCCACCCCGGTCAGCATCGAGAACGGGCTGAACCAGCCGAACGCGCCCTCCAGGTACTTGCCGTCGGTCAGCGGCATGCCTTCGACCAGCGCGCCGAGGATCAAGCCCTGCGCGAACGCGGCCAGGATCGAGCCCAGCGCGAACGCTGCGCCCCAGAAGCGCTTGGCGCGCGTGGCCTTGAAGCGGAACTCGAACGCCACGCCGCGGAAGATCAGCGCGATCAGCATCAGCAGCACCGGCAGGTACAGCGCCGAGAGCACCAGCGCGTAGGCCTTGGGGAACGCCGCCAGCAGGCCGGCGCCGCCGAGCACCAGCCAGGTCTCGTTGCCGTCCCAGATGGGCGCGGCGGTATTCATCATGTGGTCGAGCTGGGCCTCGTCCTCGGCGAACGGCGCGAGGATGCCCAGCCCGAGCACGAAGCCGTCGAGCAGTACGTACATCAGCACGCCGAAGCCGATCACGCCGAACCAGACCACCGGCAGCACGAGTTCGAGCGTCATCACGCACCTCCCTGCGACGCTGCCGCGGCGTCGTCCGATTCGTCGTCGCCAACCGACAGCGGCCGCGCCGCGGTCTGGCCGCCGCCGTGCTCGGGCGGCGTCTCGTCCGGATGCGGGCCGCGGCGGATCATCTTCAGCAGGTACCAGATGCCGGCGCCGAAGATCACCGCGTAGGCGCAGGCGTAGGTGATGAGCGAGGACATGACCGCGGCGGCGGTGATGTTGGGGCTGACCGCCTCGCTGGTGCGCAGCAGGCCGTAGACCACGTAGGGCTGGCGGCCGATCTCGACCACGTACCAGCCCGCGAGCAGCGCGATGAAGCCGGCCGGGCTCAGCAACCGCCAGCCCTGCCACAGCCAGCGCGCGCGCCCGGATTCGTCGAACATCCAGCCGCGCCACCACGCCCACAGCGAGGCCAGCGTGAGCAGCAGCATCAGCACGCCCAGGCCAACCATGATCCGGAAGCCCCAGAACACCGGCGCCACCGGCGGGCGTTCGTCGGCCGGCACCGCGGTCAGCGGCTGGATGGTGCCGTCCCAGCTGTGGGTCAGGATCACGCTGCCCAGGCGCGGCACGGCCACTTCGTAACGGTTGCGCTCGCCGTCCTGGTCGGGCAGCGCGAACAGCACCAGCGGCACGCCTTCGCCCGGCTCGCCCTCGTGCCAGTGTCCTTCCATCGCCGCCAGCTTCACCGGCTGGTGCTTGCCGACGTTCAGCCCGTGCAGGTCGCCGACGAAGATCTGCAGCGGCACCGCGATCGCCGCGAACGCCACCGCCAGCTTCAACCCGCGCCTGCCCGCGGCGAAGTGGTCGCCGCGCACCAGGTACCACGCGCTGACCCCGCCGATCACGAAGCAGGTGGTGATGAACGCCGCCAGCACCATGTGCGCGAGCCGGTACGGGAACGACGGATTGAAGATCACCGCCCACCAGTCCACCGGCACGAACATGCCGTCGACGATCGCGTAGCCCTGCGGCGTCTGCATCCAGCTGTTGGCCGAGATGATCCAGAACGTGGACAGCAGCGTGCCCAGCGCGACCATGCAGGTGGAGAAGAAATGCACCTTGTGCGACACGCGCTTCCAGCCGAACAGCATCACGCCCAGGAACGTGGCTTCGAGGAAGAACGCGGTCAGCACCTCGTAGCTCAGCAGCGGCCCGAGGATGGCGCCGGCGCGCTCGCTGAGCACCGCCCAGTTGGTGCCGAACTGGAAGCTCATCACGATGCCCGACACCACGCCCATGCCGAACGACACCGCGAAGATCTTCAGCCAGAAAAAGTAAAGGTCGCGCCACAGCGACTCGCGCGTGCGCAGCCAGCGCCATTCGAGGAACGCCAGCCAGTGCGCCAGGCCGATGGTGAAGGCCGGGAACAGGATGTGGAACGAAATCACGAACGCGAACTGCACGCGCGAAAGGAACAGCGGCGACAGCAGCAGGTCATCCACGTGGCGCGACTCCGCGGCGCGGGGGGAACGCCGCCGCGCGCATTGTGCGCCTGCGGTGGTGACATTCGCAAAAA
>DATCYC010000359.1:0-1922 GCA_036570525.1 Luteimonas sp. | reverse complement strand
GCTGGCCAATGCACACCGGCCTGGTCGAAGGCATCAACAACAGGATCAAGGTCATCAAGCGCATCGCCTACGGCTACCGCGATGACGCCTACTTCTTCCTCAAGATCAGGGCGGCGTTCCCCGGACTTGGGAGATGAACCTAAAAAAACGCCGGCGCGGGGCCGGCGTTCTTCTGGACTGCACGGGCGGAGATCAGCCCGCCTTGTCCCACTGGCCAAGCGCCGCCATGCCGTTGTCGCGGGCACGGGCGAACACGGTGTCCTGCGCGCCGGCGTAGTTCTTCACCAGGTCCTGCGACCACAGCTTCAGCGCCGCCGACTGCATCGCGCGGCCGTAGGAGAAGCTCAGCGGCCACGGGTTCGGCCCCAGGCGGTTCATCGCGTCCAGGTGCGCGGTGGCGTCCTCGTCGCTCTGGCCGCCGGACAGGAACACGATGCCCGGCAGGATCGCCGGCACGCTGGACTTCAGGCACATCAGCGTGGCCTCGGCGACCTCGTCGACGCTGGCCTGCTCGTCGCAGTCCTTGCCCGGCACGACCATCGACGCCTTGAGGATGGTGCCCTCGAGCGCGACGTTCTGCTGGTACAGCGCATCGAACAGCGCGCGCAGCGTGACCTCGGTGACCTCGAAGCAGGTCTCGATGTCGTGGTTGCCCTCCATCAGCACTTCCGGCTCGACCATCGGCACCAGGCCCTGCTCCTGGCACAGCGCCGCATAGCGCGCCAGCGCGTGGGCGTTGGCCTCGATGCAGGTGCCCGAGGGGATGTCGTCGCCGATGTTGATCACCGCGCGCCACTTGGCGAAGCGGGCGCCGAGCTTGTAGTACTCCTCCAGGCGCGCGCGCAGGCCGTCCAGGCCCTCGGTCACCACCTCGCCCGGGAAGCCGGCCAGCGCATGGGTGCCCTTGTCGACCTTGATGCCCGGGATCATGCCGTTGTCGGACATGTATTTCGCGAACGGCACGCCGTCCTTCGTCGACTGGCGGATGGTCTCGTCGAACAGGATAGCGCCGCTGATGTGCTCGGACAGGTTGGCCGTGGTCAGCAGCAGCTCGCGGTAGGCGCGGCGGTTCTCTTCGGTGTTCTCGATGCCCACGCCGGCGAAGCGCTTGGCGATGGTGCCGGTGGATTCGTCGATGGCGATGATGCCCTTGCCCGGCGCGACCATGGCCAGGGCGGTTTCGGCAAGCTGTTCGATACTCATGTCGGAAAGGCTCGTGGGGCGGCGGAAAGGCCGGCCATTATAGCCCGCCGCTACGCGAAGCGGCTCCTGAAGCAACCCTTCGCTGCACTCACCGGATAGCCCCGCTGCATACGTCGGGGCAGCCCTTCTCCTGCGCAGCGGGAGAAGGTGGCGCGAAGCGCCGGATGAGGGCGCGAGCGAAGCGAGTTGCTCTGGTTCTTCCGGCGCCAGAGCGAAATCAAAGGCAGGCTCGCTGCGCTCGCTCCCCTCATCCGCCCTTCGGGCACCTTCTCCCGTAAACGGGAGAAGGGCTCATCTGATCCCTCTCCCACCAAACCCCAGAACCAGCCCTTCTCCTGCGAAGCGGGAGAAGGTGGCGCGCAGCGCCGGATGAGGGCGCGAGCGCAGCGAGCCCGCTTTTGGCCTACAGCTCTCCCAGCCCCTCTGCGCTGCCGCCCTTGCCGACTTCCAGCAGGCGCAGCGTGTTGGTCGCGCCGCGGTGCTCCATGTGGTCGCCGCTGGTGAACATGATGTGGTCGCCGGCGGCGAGCAGGCCGGCGTCGTGCAGGGCCTGCACGGCGTCGCGCGCAGCCTCGCGCGTGGCCAGGCCGCGGCTGTCGAAGTCGATCGGGAACACGTCGCGCATCAGCGCCATCCGCCGCCGCGAACCGTCGTGCCGCGACAGCGCGTAGATCGGCACGCTGGAGCGGAACCGCGACAGGAATCGCGCGGTGCCGCCG
>DATCYC010000358.1:0-4226 GCA_036570525.1 Luteimonas sp. | reverse complement strand
GATCATCGCGTTGAGCGCGAACGCGCTGCCGGTCTCGCGCTGGCACCAGCGGCAGTGGCAGCAATGCACGAACAGCGGCATCGCGGTGAGGCGGTAGCGCACGGCGCGGCAGGTGCAACCGCCTTCGTGCGCAGTGTCGTGGTCCGTCATCGGGTCCTCCAGCCGATACTGATCCGCTGAACATGCTAGCGCGACGGCGAAGAGCGGCCCCGTTCCCACCAACCAGGGACATCGATCGGTATTGATCCCTAGCCCGCCAGCCAGCGTGCGAACTCGAGCCACTGCGGCGTCTGCGACAGTGCCAGCCGCAGCGGCCACGACACCACGATCAACCCCGCGCCCCAGGCGAAGGCCGGGTGCAGGCGGCGCTGCGCGATGGTGTCCCAGGCTACGCACGCAAGCACGAGGGCCAGCGTGGTCAAGAAGGCGGCGACGATGCCGCCTTCCCGCAGTAGCGTCAGCGGGATGCGCGCGACCGCGGCGGTCAGCAGGCCGACGCAGCCCAGCAACATCAACCGCTTGTGGATATCGCTGCGGCGGCGGAACCGGAGCGCTGCGCCGACCAGCAGCGCGAACACCAGCATGTCGCCGAGCGGCACGGCCAGGAACACCAGCGGCGGTGGCGCGCCGGGCGGGGAATGCCCGAGCCGTGCGCCGGTGACCGCCACCATCGACCCCAACACCAGGACGGCCAGCGCCAGCAGCGCACCGAACGCGCCCAGCCGGCGATGCACGCCGGCATGGCCGTGTGCGACCAGGCGCGCCTGCACGATGAACAGCACGAACCACGATGTCATCACCGCGCCGTGCACGTACAGCAGCAGGGTCAGGGGAGGCCCGTCGAAGGCGCTCCTGAGGTAGTAGGTGCGCGCAAAGCCGGCGAATACCAGCGCCAGCGCCACGACGGCGGCCGCCGCGTACAGGCGCCGCTCGCCAGTGTGGGAAGGGTGGGGGCGAGTGGCCAATGCAGGGTCCATAACCGGGGTGCCTGATCGCACAACGCGCCCCCTCGGCCGGGCCGGCCATATCTTGCCGGCGACGGCTCAGTCGAGGAACTGCAGCCGTGCCAGCTCCGCGTACAGGCCGCCCTGCGCGATCAGCTCGTCGTGGGTGCCCTGGGCGACGATGCGGCCGTGGTCCATGACCACGATCCGGTCGGCCTTGAGCACGGTGGCCAGGCGGTGCGCGATCACCAGGGTGGTGCGGCCTTCCATCAGCCGCTCCAGTGCCTGCTGCACGGCGCGTTCGCTCTGTGCGTCGAGTGCGGAGGTGGCCTCGTCGAGCAGCAGCACCGGCGCGTCCTTGAGCAGCGCGCGGGCGATGGCGATGCGCTGCTGCTGGCCGCCGGACAGGCGCGCTCCGCGTTCGCCGAGCTGTTCGTCGTAGCCGGCGGGCAGGACGGACAGGAAGTCGTGCGCCTCGGCGGAGCGGGCCGCCGCTTCGATGTCGGCGTCGCCGGCTTCGAGCCTGCCGTAACGGATGTTCTCGCGCGCACTGCTGGCGAAGATGGTCGGCTGCTGCGGGACGAGCGCCACGGTGCCGCGCAGTTCGGCGGGCTCCAGGGTGCGGATGTCGATGCCATCGAGATCGATGCGGCCGCGCTGCGGGTCGTGGAAGCGCAGCAGCATCGCGAACACGGTGCTCTTGCCCGCGCCGGACGGCCCGACCAGCGCCACGGTTTCGCCGGGCGCGACGTGCAGGCTGAAGTCTTCCAGTGCCGGTGCGTCGGGTCGCGATGGGTAGTGGAAGGTGACGCCCTCGAAGCGCAGTTCTCCGCGTACCGGGACCGGCAGCGAACGCGGTTGCGCCGGCGCTGCGATGCCGGAACGCTCGTCGAGCAACTCGCCGATCCGCCCCATGCCGCCGGCGGCCTTCTGCAGCTCGTTCCAGGTCTCGGCCAGCGCGCCGACCGAGCCACCGCCGAGCACGGCGTACAGCACGAACTGGCTCAGCGTGCCGACGGTAAGACGGCCGTCGACCACGTCGTGCGCGCCAGACCACAGCACCAGGGTGATCGCGCCGAACACCAGCGAGATCGCCATCGCGGTGACCAGCGCCTGCACGCCGATGCGGCGCTTGGCGGTGGCGACCGACGCGTCGATCGCGGCCGAGAAGCGCCCGCGCTCGTAGGGCTCGCGCGCGTGCGCCTGCACGGTGGGGATGGCGCCGAGGGTTTCGGCCGCCAGCGAGTTGGCGTCGGCAACGCGGTCCTGGCTCTGCCGCGAGATCCGGCCCAGCTTGCGCCCGCCGATGACCAGCGGCAGCACGCACAGCGGGATGCCCACCAGCGTGTAGGCCGCCAGCCGCGGGCTGGTCGCCACCAGCATCGCCAGGCTGCCGATCACCATCACCACGCTGCGCAGCGCCACCGAAATGGTCGAGCCGACCACGCTGCGCAGCAGTTCGGTGTCGGCGGTCAGGCGCGAGACCAGCTCGCCGCTGCGGCTGCGTTCGAAGAACGCCTGGTCGAGTCCGACCAGGTGCGAGTACAGGCGATCGCGCAGGTCGGCGACCACGCGTTCGCCCAGCAGCGAGACGAAGAAGAAGCGCGCGGCGGTCGCCAGCGCCAGCGCCAGCGCGACCGCGAACACCAGCGCGAAGGTGGCGTTGATGTTGCCGCCACCCGAGAAGCCGTGGTCGATCATCCGTCGAACCACCAGAGGCAGGCTCAGGGTCGCGGTGCTGGACGCGGCCAGCGACACCAGCCAGGCCACCAGCAGGCCCTTGTGGCGCAGGACGAACGGCCACAGCGCGCGCAGGCTGCCGAGCCGTGGTTTGGGCTTGTCGGCGGCGTCCGGCGCAGCCGTGGTTTCCGGCGCGCGATCGGGCCCGGTGTCCTGTCCTGGAATGTCAGCCATCACCCATTGTCGTCGAAGCGCACCCGGTTACGGGTGGCGTCGCGCAGGCGCAGTTTCAAGGCGTCGACATCGTCGGCGGGCAGGCGCAGCAGCAGGCGGGTGCCTGCGGTGTCGAAGGTTTCGGACAGTTTCTCGGCCGATGCCGCCGCCAGCGCGGCGTGGACGGTGCCCAGGTCCTCGAACGGCGCGTGCAGGGCGAGTTCGCGCATGTCGACCAGCGCCACGCGCTCGGCGCGGCGCAGGCATTCGGCCGCGGTGCCGCCGTAGGCGCGGACCAGCCCGCCCGCGCCGAGCTTGATGCCGCCGAACCAGCGCGTGACCACGACCACGACCCGGTCCATGCCCTGGCCGTCGATGGCCGCGAGGATCGGGCGCCCGGCGGTGCCGGCCGGCTCGCCGTCGTCGTTGGAGCGATAGTCGTCGCCGATCCGCCAGGCCCAGCAGTTGTGGGTGGCATCCGGCACCGAGACTTCGGCCAGCGCCTGCAGCGCGGCGTCGGCATCCTCGACCGGGACGGCGTGGGCGAGGAAGCGGCTGTGCTTGACCTCGACCGCGTGCGTGGCCGCGGTCGCCAGCGTGTGCAGGCTCACGGGCGTCTGGTCACTGCGCCAGCAGCGCGCGCAGGTCCTCGGGCAGCTCGGCCTCCGGATAGCGGCGCTGGTATTCGCGCAGGCTTTCGCGCGCGGCATCGGGCTTGCCTTCGGCGAGCAGCTCGCGCACGCGCTGCAGCCAGGCCTGCCGTACCTGCGGCGAGTCGGCCGAGGCCGGCGGCTGGTCCTCGAGGGGCTGGTCGACCGCGGGCACGGCGTCGAAGGCGTCGATGCGCGAGCCGGTGACCTCGATCCGGTCGAGCGCGCTGGCGTCCGCCGCCGCGGCGGGGTTGGCCGGTTGCGCGAGCTGCACAGACGTGCCGCTGGCGACCTTCGCGCGCTGCGTTGCCGCGGCTTCGCCAGCCTGCATGGTGGCGGCCTCGCGCGTCGGTTCGGCAGTCTTGCGCGTCGTTGGTGCGATGGTGGACTTGGTCGCCTGCGGCGGCGCGATCATCGGCGAAGAATCTGCCGGCGCCGATGCCGGCGCCGGCGCGGCGGGCGCTGGCGGTGCTGGCGGGGGTGCCGACTGCCGCTGCATGGGTGGCGACGGCGTGTCCATCGGCGAGGGTTCGTCGAAGACGACAGGAGGCTCCTGCGGCGCAGGGGTGGGCGCCGGAAACGCCTTCGGCGCATGCGGTTGTTCGACAGCTTCTTCATCCGCCACTGGCGCGGGCGGTGGCGGAGCCGGCTGCACGGCGCGCGCAACGGCCGGTTCGGCCGCAGCGGCGGCGCTTTCGGCCTCCGGCGGGGCCGATTCCGTGCTCGCTGTGGCGGGTAC
>DATCYC010000357.1:0-7133 GCA_036570525.1 Luteimonas sp. | reverse complement strand
CCGTCACCGACCCGAAGCCAGCGCCGATCGCAGCCGCGCCCGCCGTCACGCCGAATCCGCCGCTGGCCCGCCGCGCCGGCATGCGCCCGCTGATCGTGGCCATCGATGCGGGCCACGGTGGCCAGGATCCCGGCGCGATCGGCAAGAGCGGTCGCCGTGAGAAGGACGTCACTCTTGCCGTCAGCCGCGAGCTGGCCAGGCAGGTCAACGCCACGCCCGGCCTGCAGGCCTACCTGACGCGCGACAAGGACGTGTTCATCCCGCTCAACCGCCGCGCGCAGCTGGCGCGCGCGGCCAAGGCCGACATCTTCGTCTCGATCCACGCGGACGCAGCCGAGAATCGCAGCGCCTCGGGCGCATCGGTATACGTGCTGTCGCTCAAGGGCGCTTCCTCGCAGCGCGCGCGCTGGCTGGCCGACAAGGAAAACGCAGCCGACCTGATCGGCGGGCGCATGCCGCAGGCCGGCAACACGCTGGCTTCGGTGCTGCTCGACCTCACCCAGAGCGGACACATGAAGGCCTCCGAGGATGCCGCGCGCCACGTGCTCGACAGCCTCGGCGACGTCGGTAACACCCGCCGCGTGGAGCACGCCAACTTCGCCGTGCTGCGCACCTCGGACATGCCGGCGATGCTGGTCGAGACCGCCTACATCTCGAACCCGACCGAAGAGCGCCTGCTCACCGATCCGTCCTACCAGCGCAAGCTGGCCACGGCGATCCTGCGCGGCGTCGATACCTACTTCCTGCGCCAGCCGCCGCCGGGCACGCTGTACGCGGCGCGCGCATCGGCGCAGGCAGGGTCTGCGGCGGGCGGCAGCCCCTGACGGGCAAGAGCGCTTTTGCCCGTAAGCCTCCACGGCACCCGCCGGCGGTCGGTATCATTGCCCTGGTGAGCATCCAGCAGCTTCCCGACACCCTCATCAACCAGATCGCTGCCGGCGAAGTCGTCGAGCGGCCGGCTTCGGTGGTCAAGGAACTGGTCGAGAACGCGCTCGACGCCGGCGCGCACCGGGTCGACATCGACCTGGAGGAAGGCGGCGTCCGCCTGATCCGCATCCGCGATGACGGCGGCGGCATCGCGGCCGGGGAACTGCCGCTGGCGGTGTCCCGCCACGCGACCAGCAAGATCGCATCGCTCGACGACCTGGAGGCCGTGGCCACGCTCGGTTTCCGCGGCGAGGCGCTGCCGTCGATCGCATCGGTCAGCCGTTTCACGATGTCATCGCGCCGCGACGACGATGCGCACGGCGCCAGCCTGCAGGTCGATGGCGGCAAGCTCGGTGAAGTGACCCCGAAGCCGCATCCGCGCGGCACCACGGTCGAGGTTCGCGACCTGTTCTACAACGTGCCGGCGCGGCGAAAGTTCCTGCGCGCCGAGCGCACCGAACTGGGCCACATCGAGGAATGGCTGCGCTCGCTGGCGCTGGCGCGCCCCGACGTCGAGCTGCGCGTTTCGCACAACGGCAAGCCTTCGCGCCGCTACAAGGGCGACGGGCAATTGTTCTCCGGTGAGCGCCTTGGCGAGACGCTGGGCGAGGAGTTCGCGAAGCACGCGCTGCGCATCGAGCACGAGGCCGCGGGCCTGCGCCTGCACGGCTGGATCGCGCAGCCGGTGTATTCGCGCGCCAGCGCCGACCAGCAGTACCTGTACGTCAACGGACGCAGCATCCGTGACCGCAGCGTCGCGCACGCGGTGAAGCAGGCGTACGCGGACGTGCTGTTCCACGGCCGCCAGCCGGCGTACGTGCTGTTCCTCGAGCTCGACCCCGTCCGTGTCGACGTCAACGTGCATCCGGCCAAGCACGAGGTGCGCTTCCGCGACGCGCGGCTGGTGCACGACTTCGTCTACCGCACCCTGCACGACGCGCTGGCGGAAACCCGTGCCGGCATTGGCGTCGCGGTTTCCACGAATGTTTCCGGGGAATCCGGCGGGGCGCCACAGTTGACCGACCGGTTGCCGGCCTGGGCCATGCAAAGGTCGCAGTCGGACCTGTCGCTGCGCATCGACGACGCCCGCTCGGCCTACGCGCAGCTGTACGCGACACCGGCATCGACCGTGGACGGGCGGCAGGGCGCTGCGGCGCCGTCGTTGCCGCAGACGCAGGACGAACGCATCCCGCCGCTGGGCTACGCCGTCGCCCAGCTGCACGGTATCTACGTGCTGGCCGAGACCGGCGACGGCCTGATCGTGGTCGACATGCACGCCGCGCACGAGCGCATCGGCTACGAGAAGCTCAAGACCGCGCACGACGGCGAAGGCCTGCGCACGCAGCCGCTGCTGGTGCCGCAGACCGTCGCGGTCAGCGAGCGCGAGGCCGACGTCGCCGAGCGCGAGGCCGCCACGCTCGCAGACCTGGGCTTCGAGGTGTCGCGCGCCGGCCCGCAGTCGCTGCTGTTGCGCAGCGTCCCGGCGCTGCTCGCACACGGCGATACCGAGGCCCTGCTGCGCGACGTGCTCGCCGACCTGCGCGAACACGGCGAAAGCCTGCGCATCCGCGCCGCGCGCGACGAACTGCTGTCGACCATGGCCTGCCACGGCGCCATCCGCGCCAACAGGCGACTGACGATCCCCGAGATGAACGCGCTGCTGCGCGAGATGGAAGCCACCGAGCGCTCGGGCCAGTGCAACCATGGCCGCCCGACCTGGGCGCGCTTCACCCTGCCCGAGATCGACCGCTGGTTCCTGCGAGGACGCTGACGATGCGCAAGCAATCCACCCTGGGGCTGGCGCTTGCCGGCTGCGTGCTGACCTTTGCCGGCTGCAGCGGTTCGCCGCAGCCACCGGCCGGAGACGAGATGATGACGACACCCGACCCGAGCTTCATTGCCGAAGAAGATGCCTGGCGCGCGCGCCGCGACGAAGGCCTGCGCAAGCCCGACGGCTGGACCAGCCTGATCGGCCTGCACTGGATCGAGCTCAAGGCGCACTTCATCGGCAGCGGCGCGACCAACGGCATCCGCCTTGCCATGGGGCCGGAGAAGATGGGCATGCTGCAGCAGGAAGGCGAACGCATGTTCCTTACGCCCGAGCAAGGCGTCGAACTGACCCTCGACGGCGAACCTGTCACCGGGCGCGTGGAGCTGCACGACGACACTTCGGAAACCCCGAGCGTGCTCGGTTTCGACGAGGGCAAGGGCCTGGTCACGGTGATCGTGCGCGACGGCCGCCGCGCGCTGCGCGTCAAGCACGCCGACGCGGAAACGCGCACGCAGTTCGCGGGCCTGGACTACTGGCCGGCCGACCCGTCGTGGAAAATCCGCGGCAAGTTCGTCTCCAACCCGCCCGGCAAGACCATCCCGGTGGCCGACATCATCGGTTCGATCAGCGACGAGCCCAGCCCGGGTGCGGTGGAGTTCGAGCGCGACGGCAAGACCTGGCGCATCGACGCGCTGGACGAGGGCGACGGGAGGCTGTTCCTGGTGTTCGCCGACCGCACCAATGGCCACGGCAGCTACGGCGCCGGCCGCTTCCTGTACGCCGACGCGCCCGATGCCGCCGGCAACGTCGTGGTCGACTTCAACCAGGCCTACAACCCGCCGTGCGCGTTCACCTCGTTCGCCACCTGCCCGCTGCCGCCGCCGGACAACCGCCTCGACCTGGCGATCACCGCCGGCGAGAAGAAGTACGCCGGACCATTGCAGTGACGCGCTTTACAGCCGACCGAAAGGAATTCCGGGTGCAATCGCCGAAGCCCATGTCCTGCAGGCCATGGTTCGCAGCCATCCTCGTCGCGGTCTCCGGCCTGGCATACGCGCAGGAACCGCAGGCCGACGCACCGGCACCAGCGGTGGCCGCGCCGGATGTCGTGTTCGTACCGCCCAGGGACCCGCCGCTGCCGCTGCTGTGGCAGGCGTCGGACGCCGACAACACGGTCTACCTGTTGGGCTCCTTCCACCTGCTCAAGCCCGACGACTATCCGCTGTCGAGCGACGTCAACGACGCGTTCGCCGATGCCGAGGCGGTGGTGTTCGAGATGCCGCCGGAGGAAATGAACTCGCCGCAGCTTCCCGTGCAGATGATGCAGGCCGCCGTGCGCACCGACGGTACCGGGCTGGACAGCGAACTGCCGCCGGACACCGCGGCGCGCCTGCGGGACTGGCAGGCCGCAAATTCCGCCGCGCTCCAGGCCTCCGGGCTGACGCCGGAGCGGATGCAGATGTTCGAGCCGTGGTTCGTCGGACTGATGATCAGCATGACCGAGATGACCAAGCAGGGCCTGGACCCGAAGCTCGGCCTTGACCAGCACTTCATCGACGCCGCAGGCATTGCCGGCAAGCGCACCGGCGGATTCGAAACCGCCGCGCAGCAGATCGAATTCCTCGATGGCATGGACCGGGAAGAGCAACTGCAGTTCATCGACGAGGCGCTGGTGCAGTCAGCGAGCGACGACCTGCAGACGCTGCACGCGTACTGGCGGGCGGGCGACGCCGAGGCGATCTGGGACGAGATGGGCGCGGACATGCGAGACCGCTACCCGAAGCTGTACCGGCACATCAACGTCGAGCGCAACGATGCCTGGGTGCCGAAGATCGAGCAGATGCTGGCCGAGCCCGGCACCGACGACACCCTGGTGGTCGTCGGTGCGCTGCACCTGCTCGGCGACGACGGCGTGGTGGAGAAGCTGCGCGAGAAGGGCTACGAGGTGGAGCGGGTCTGCACGGCCTGTACGGACAGGGAAGCGGCCAGGTGACTGCGATGCGGTTCCGGGTTCGGTGTATTCGGTGCGGGCCTCGGCTCGACGCCGCCGCATCGCGCGGCCGGTACCGCATGCGCGCGCCATGACCACTGCCGCCGAGCTGTACGCGCAGGCCGTCGCCGCGCTCAACCGCTCGGATTGGGCAAGAGCACACGCGCTCGCGGCGCGCGTCCTCGCGCAGGCGCCGGACAGCGCCGGAGTGCAGTTCGTCGCCGGCGTCGCCGCCATGTACCTGGGGCAACTGCCGGCCGCGGCGGAGCACCTGCAACGCGCAACGCTGCTGGATCCGAAACGCGCGGACTATCCGGCGCAATTGGCGCGTGCACTGACCGCGATGCGCCTGCCGCGCGAAGCGCTGCAGGCCGCAGATCGCGCGTTCGCACTGTCGCCGACGGACACGCAGACCTTGAACACGCTCGGCATCGTCTACACGCAGGCCAATGCCCACGAGCGGGCGATGGCGTTGTCGCAGCGTGCCGTGGAGCTGATGCCGGGCCGCGCCAGCCATCGCTTCAACCTCGCCACGCTGCTGACTTTCGCCGGCGACCTCGACGGCGCCGAGCGCGAATACGGCGAGTGCCTGCGGCTCGATCCGACGCAGTGGAAAGCACACCTGGCGCTGTCGCAGCTGCGCCGCCAGACGGCTTCCGCGAACCACGTCGAATCCCTGCGGACTCTGTTGTCCACGGCCGGCGGCAACGCCGAAGCGCGGCTCTACCTGAACCTTGCGCTGGCCAAGGAGTACGAGGATCTCGGCCAGTACCCGCTGGCATTCGAGCATCTCGGTGCCGGCAAGTCCTCGCACCGCGACTCCCGCCGGTATGCATTCGCACGCGACCAGGCGCTGTTCGATGCGCTGATGCACGCCACGCCTGTTCCCGCGGCCGGAGCCGTGGGCAACGACAGCGACGAGCCGATCTTCGTGATTGGCATGCCGCGCTCCGGCACGACGCTGGTCGACCGCATCCTGTCCAGCCACCCGCAGGTGCATTCGGCAGGCGAACTCCAGAATTTCGGCGCCGCCTTCAAACAGGCCTCGGGTAGCCGTACGCCGCAGGTGTTCGACCTGGATTGCATCGCGCGCGCGGCGGGCATCGACTGGACACAGCTTGGCACCCGTTACCTCGAAAGCACCCGCCCCGATACCGGGCGGACGCCGCGTTTCGTCGACAAGCTGCCGCACAATTTCCTGTACGCCGGTTTCATCGCCAGGGCCTTGCCACGGGCGAAGATCGTGTGCCTGCGGCGCGACCCGATGGACACCTGCCTCAGTAACTTCCGCCAGCTGTTCGCGCTGGATTCGCCGTATTACGACTACTCTTTCGACCTGCTCGACACCGGCCGCTACTACCTGCAGTTCGATCGCCTGATGGAACACTGGCAGCAGGCGTTGCCAGGACGCATCCTGGAGATCGGCTACGAGTCGATCGTCGACGACCTGGAAGGCAGCGTCAGGCAACTGCTGGAATTTTGCGGGCTGTCGTGGGATCCGGCCTGCCTGGCCTTCGAAACCAACCGGGCCCCGGTGGCCACTGCCAGCGTCGTGCAGGTGCGTGAACCGCTCAACCGCAACTCGATCGGGCGATGGCGCCATTACGAGGCGGAGCTGCGGGAGTTGCGGAGCCTGCTGCGCGAGGGTGGGATCGACGCCTGATCACGGCAGTGTTGCAGGCGCTTCCATCACGATGCAGTCGACCGGGCAGGCCGGCACGCACAGTTCGCAGCCCGTGCACAGCGGATCGATCACGACGTGCATCAGCTTCGAGGCGCCGATGATGGCGTCGACCGGACAGGCCTGGATGCACTTGGTGCAGCCGATGCAGTCGGCTTCCACCACCAGCGCGACCAGCGGCGGCTTGTGCTGGCCGCGGCTGCGGTCGTAGGGCTTCGGCGCCACGTCGAGCAGCCGCGCGAGTGCCCGTGCACCGGCGTCGCCGCCTGGCGGGCAGCGATCGATATCCGCGTCTCCCGCCACCATCGCTTCGGCATACGGCCGACATCCGTCGTAACCGCATTGGCCGCACTGGGTCTGTGGCAGCAGGCGGTCGAGGCGTTCGACGAGGTTCCTGGTGGTATTGGTGGACATGTCCGATCAGGTGCGCGTCTGCAGGACAACGTAAGGCGTTCGGCATCTACCGCACCGGCATGCCCGGCTGCGCGCCATCGTCGACGGCCAGCAGCGCCATCTGGCCGGCGTCGAAACCCGCCGACAGGATCATCCCTTCGCTCATGCCGAAGCGCATCTTGCGCGGTGCAAGGTTGGCGATGAACACCACGTTGCGGCCGACCAGCTTTTCCGGCTCGCCATAGCTGGCGCGGATACCGGAGAAGATCTGTCGCTTGCCCAGTTCGCCGGCGTCGAGCTCGAAGCGCAGCAGCTTGTCGGAGCCTTCGACGAATTCGCAGGCCACGACCTTGCCGACGCGCAGGTCGAGC
>DATCYC010000356.1:0-3018 GCA_036570525.1 Luteimonas sp. | reverse complement strand
GTTGATGCCGAACTGCACGTTGCTGCCGCCGGTATCCACGCCGATCTTGCGCAGCACGGCGATCGAGGCGTCGCGCAGCCGCTGGTACTCCTTGTCGGTCAGCGTCTGCGCCGGGGCGACGGTGATCGAGTCGCCGGTGTGCACGCCCATCGGGTCGAAGTTCTCGATGCTGCACACGATGATGCAGTTGTCCGCGGTGTCGCGAACCACCTCCATCTCGAACTCCTTCCAGCCCAGCACCGACTCCTCGACCAGCACCTCGTGCACCGGCGAGAGCTCGAGGCCGCGCTTGACGATCTCCTCGAACTCCTCGACGTTGTAGGCGATGCCGCCGCCGCTGCCGCCGAGGGTGAACGACGGCCGGATGATGGTCGGGAACCCGACCTTCGCCTGGGTCTGCACGGCCTGCTCGTAGGTCTTCGCGACCTCGGCCTTCGGGCATTCCAGCCCGATCTCCGCCATCGCCACCCGGAACAGCTCGCGGTCCTCGGCCATGCGGATGGCGTCACGCTTGGCGCCGATCAGCTCGACGCCGTATTTCTCGAGCACGCCGTTGTCGGCCAGGTCCAGCGCGCAGTTGAGCGCGGTCTGCCCGCCCATCGTCGGCAGCAGCGCATCGGGCCTTTCCTTGGCGATGATCTTCTCGACCGTCTGCCAGTTGATCGGCTCGATGTAGACCGCGTCCGCCATTTCCGGGTCGGTCATGATCGTGGCCGGGTTGCTGTTGACCAGCACCACGCGATAACCCTCGTCGCGCAGCGCCTTGCAGGCCTGCGCGCCCGAGTAGTCGAACTCGCAGGCCTGGCCGATGACGATCGGGCCGGCGCCGATGATGAGGATGGTCTTGAGGTCGCTGCGCTTGGGCATTGCTTGGTGTTCCGGGGAAGATCAGGGGTTCAGGGGGTTTGCGCAGTTGCCTGCTTGCCGCCGATGTGCCTGTCGAAGAAGGCGAGCATCTTCGTGTACAGGTTCACGTTGTTGTCGATGTCGCGGAAGCCGTGCGCCTCCTTCTTCTCGACCACGATCTGCTCGGGCTTCTTGCCCACCGCGGCCATACGGTCGACCAGCTCATGCATGTGCTTGATCGGCACGCGTTCGTCCTTCGCGCCGTGCACGAGCATGATCGCCGCCTTGATCCTGTCGACACCGTAGACCGGCGATTGCGCGTGGCGCTCGGCAACCGCCTCCGGGTACACCAGGTTGAGGTAGCTGCGGCCGTACTCCGACTGCGCGGTATCGCTGTCCCGGCGCTGCACGTCGAGGTCGTAGACGCCGACGTAGCCGACCGAGCAACGATACAGGTCAGGCTCGCGCACCACGCTCATCAGTGCGGCGTAGCCGCCGTAGGACGCGCCGTAGATGCACGTCCGCGCCGGGTCCGCGATGCCCTGGGCGACGGCCCAGCGCACCGAGTCGGTGAGGTCGTCCTGCATCGTGGTGCCCCACTTGCGGTAACCGGCGAACTCGAAGCGCGAGCCGTAACCGCCGGAGCCGCGATAGTTCATCTGCAGCACGGCGTAACCGCGATTGGCCAGCAGCTGGACTTCGGGGTTGAAGCCCCACTCGTCGCGCGGGCCGTGGGGGCCGCCGTGCGGATGGACGATCAGCGGCAGGTTCTTGCCATCGCTGCCGGCCGGCACGGTGAGATAGCCATGGATGACCAGGCCGTCGCGGGTCTTGACCTTCACCGGCTTCATCGGCGACATCTCGTCAGGCTTGATCCACTGCCTCGAGGAGAGCAGGAAGCGGGCCTGGCCAGCCTTGCGGTCGAACAGGTACACCTGCCCCGGGTCACGGTCGCTGTAGACGTGCATCAGCACGCGGTTGCCGTCCTCGGAGATGCCGCTGAACGCCACCACCTTGCCCGGGAAAGCCTTGACCAGCCCGGCGAACAGCGCGGTTTCCGGATGATCGGGGGCGATGAAATCCCAGTACGGGACGCCGTCGTCGTAGCGAACCGCAAGCAGCGTCTTGTTGTCGCTGCTCCACAGCAACCTGCTCGCGTCCACGGTGCCGTTGCGGGACACCTCCTTGCCCTCGCCGGTCATCGGGTCGATCCGCCACAGCGACTGCGCCCCGCCTCCCGGGCTCTTGAGCACGAACGCCTGCCTGTCATCGGCCGAGAAACCGACCGGCAAGAAGGACAGGCCCACGAACGGCGCGCTCTTTTCCACGAGGCTCCAGCTCTCGCCATCCCTGCGATAGGCCGCGTTCGACCCGTCGTTCATCACGCCGAAGGAGTACCGCACGTTGCCCTGATGGTCGACGAGGAAGCTTCCGGCATCCAGCGGGCTGGAAGCAACCCGGGTGATCTTGCCGTTGTAGACGTTGAGCTTGAACAGGAATGCGTTGTCGATCGAACGCGTGACCAGCACCGAATCGCGCTCGCCCGGCAGCGTATCCACGATCCCGTAGAAGTTGCCGTGCGGGATCACCATGCGGCTGCTCCCGTCGATGTCCGACGCATACAAGTCGCGCAGGCCGACCTGAAAGTCGAAACGCCCGGTCTTGAAGCTCGTCGCGTACAGGATGCGTTCGTTGTTGGCCCACGTGACCCGCTGGAAATAGTAGTCCTTGCCGTAGTCCCAGCTGCCGACGACACTCTTGTCGTCGACCTTGAGCACCACCAGCACGCTGCGGTCGCTGCGCGGCATCGTGACCGCGATGTGCTCACCGTCGGGCGAAAGCAGCACGCTCTCGAATTCGGCGTCCTTGAAGAAATCCTTGATCGGCACTTCCCTTGCCGTGGCGACCCCGGAAAGGATCAGCAGCAGCAGAATTGCAAGCAGGTGTCGCATTGGTGGTCTCCCCTTTGAATTAGTGCACAAGCCTTGTTGCGTGAAGCCGTAGTGCGGCAAACGGAAGCGCGACATCAATGCGCGCCGGCCCGCATGGACTCGATGAACCGGTCGAACAGCGGCGCCACGTCGTGCGGTCCCGGGCTGGCCTCCGGATGCCCCTGGAAGCTGAAGGCCGGCGCGTCGGTCAGCTCGAAGCCCTGGTTGGATCCGTCGAACA
>DATCYC010000355.1:0-1760 GCA_036570525.1 Luteimonas sp. | reverse complement strand
CCCCGGCCCTGGCGACGCCCGGCCCGCGCCTGCTGCTGGCGCTGCTGCTGTGGCTGCTGGCCTGTGGCGCCGCGCTGGCATCGCCCGCGGCTTCCACGCCGCGCATCGGCGTGGCGACGATGCAGCCGGGCACGATCTTCTTCGAACGCTTCGGCCACGACGCGATCGTGGTGATCGACCCGGCCACCGGCGCGGCGACCTCCTACAACTTCGGCTTCTTCGACCCCGACGAGCCGGACTTCATTTCCAACTTCGTCCACGGCCACATGCGCTATCGACTGCAGGCGCTGCCGTTCGCCGACGACCTGGCCTACTACCGAGACGTTGGTCGCGGCGTGTCGATCCAGTGGCTCAACCTCAGCGACGCCGAAGCCACGCGCCTGGCATCGGCGCTGGCCGAGAACGCAAAGCCGGAAAACGCGCGCTACGGCTACGACTACTTCACCGACAACTGCGCGACCCGCGTGCGCGACGCCATCGACACCGCGCTGGGCGGATCGCTCAAGTCCCAGATCGAAGGCCGTTCGCACGGCACGACCTATCGCAGCGAATCCGTGCGCCTGGCGTCACCGGCACCGTGGATGTGGCTCGGCTTCGACATCGGCCTGGGGCCGGCGGCGGACCAGCCGCTGTCGGTTTGGCAGGAGTCGTTCGTGCCGATGCGCCTGGCCGACGCGCTGCGCGAGGTCGACGGCAGCAACGGCCAGCCGCTGGTGCTGGCGGAAGAACAAATCCTGCCGCACCGCATCGCCCCGGAACCGGCCGAAACGCCGCGGCCGTGGTGGCCGTGGGCGCTGGCGGGCCTCGCGATTGCAGTCGCCGCGATGCTGGCCGCGCGCCGCGCGCCGCGCATCGTGGCCGGCGTCGCGCTGCCGTTCTGGGTCCTTTGCGTCGTGCTCGCCGCACTGATGCTGTTCGTGTGGTTTTTCACCGCGCACCGCTTCGGCTGGACCAACCACAACCTGCTGCTGTTCAACCCGCTGTGCCTGCTGCTGCTGCCCGGCGGATGGCGCATCGTCCGCGGGCGCGCGCCCGGGCCGTGGTTCGGACGCTGGCTGGGCGTGGTCGCGGCCTGCACGATCGTCGCGCTGTTCATGCTGTGGCTGCCGACGCTGCCGCAGCGCAACGCGCAGTGGATCGCACTGCTGCTGCCGGTGCATGCAGGCCTGTGGCTGGCCTTGGGCCGGCCGGGATTGCGCACGTAGGTCGGGACTACGTCCCCGACGTGCGCCAGCCCGAACAACGCGCGGTGTCGGGGGCATGGCCGCGACCGACGGCGATCTGCTTGCCGCGCATGCGCGGCGGGGGCACGATGCACGGATGAAGCCCGCTGCCGACGACAAGCCCGACGACAAGCCGCAGGTTCCTGCCTGCGTGGTCAACGCGGCCGTCTACAACGCCAGCGGCAAGCTGCGCGACATCTCGCTCGACGAGATCAGCGACGTGCTGGCCAACGACGACGACAGCTTCGTCTGGGTCGGCGTGTACGAGCCGGAGGACGCCGTCCTCGACAAGCTGCAGGAGGAATTCGACCTCCACGACCTCGCGATCGAGGACGCGCGCAACGCGCACCAGCGGCCAAAGCTCGAGGCCTACGGCGACAGCCTGTTCATCGTGGTCAACACCGCACAGGTGATCGATGAGCGCATCAGCTATGGCGAAACCCACGCCTTCCTCGGCGCGCGCTACCTGGCCACCGTGCGCCACGGCGCCTCGCTGTCGTACGCCCCGGCGCGCGCCCGCGTGGAACGCGAACCGGA
>DATCYC010000354.1:0-2000 GCA_036570525.1 Luteimonas sp. | reverse complement strand
TTGGGCGAAAAGCCGCGCGCGGCGAGGCGCTCGGACATGCCGATCAGGAACGCGGCCATGCGCTCGTCGGCGCTGAAGTCGCCGGCCAGCAGCGCGGCGCGGCCGATGCTGCGGCTCAGCAGCCGGAACAGGTGCTGCTGCAGCCCCGGCAGGCGCGCGGCCAGCACCGAGATCTTGGGGAACGAGAACCGGCACAGCATGATCGTGTCCAGCGCCACCGCGTTGCACGGGTAGGTGTCGCCGTCGATCGCGTCCAGGCCGATCACCTCGCCCGGGAAATGGAAGCCCAGCACGTGCTCGCGGCCGTCGCGGTCGACGACGTAGGTCTTGACCGTGCCGGCGCGCACCGCGGCGATCGCCTCGAACGGGTCGCCGACGCGGAACACGTGCTCGCCCGCGTGCAGCGGGCCCACGTGCTCGACCAGCATGTGCAGGTCCATCAGCGAGGCCTTGTCCATGCCCTGTGACAGGCAGGCCTGGGAGAACGCGCAGGTCGAGCAGAAGGTCAGCGCATCGCCATCGTCGGCGAGTACGCCGGGGCTCAGGCGCGGGAATGCGGTATCACCGGTATCGCTCACGCGCGGGCCTTCCGCGCGGTCAGATGGCGCGTGAGAAGCGCGGCGTGGCGCCGGCGGTGTCGGCGGGGGGCAGGTAGCGGTCGAAGCACATGGCGATATTACGCAACAACAGCCGGCCTTGGGTGGTCGCGGTGATGCGATCGGCCCCGATCCGCACCAGCCCGTCGTCCTGCAGCGGGCGCAGCAACGCGAGCGAATCGGCGAAGTAGTCGTGGAAATCGATGGCGTAGCGCCTTTCCAGCGCGCCGATCGGGATCTGCGCCTGGCACATCAGCTGCTGGATCAGGTCTGCGCGCAACAGGTCATCCTCGTCCAGGCGCATGCCGCGGAACACCGGCAGCCGGCCCTCGTCGATGGCGAGTTGCCAGCCCGGCAGGTCGCGCGGGTTCTGGCTGAAGCTGTCGCCGATGTGGCTGATCGCGCTGACGCCCAGGCCCACCAGGTCGCTGTCGGCGTGGGTGGTGTAGCCCATGAAGTTGCGGTGCAGGCCGCCGCGCGCCTGGGCCTGGGCGAGGTCGTCGTCGGGCAGCGCGAAATGATCCATGCCGATGTAGGCGTAGCCGGACGCGGTGAGCTTTTCGATCGCCAGCTGCAGCAGGCCCAGCCTGGCCTGCGCCGACGGCAGGTCTTCGGACTGGATCTGGCGCTGGGCCTTGAACATCTGCGGCAGGTGCGCGTAGCCGTACACCGCCAGGCGGTCCGGGCGCATCTCCAGCACGGTGTCGAGTGTGCGCGCGAAGCCTTCGGGGTTCTGCTTCGGCAACCCGTAGATCAGGTCGATGTTGACCGAGCGGAATCCGCCGGCGCGGCACGCTTCGACCACGGCGCGGGTTTCCTCGACGCTCTGGATGCGGTTGACCGCCTCCTGCACCGCCGGGTCGAAGTCCTGCACGCCGAAGCTGGCGCGGTTGAAGCCGAGTTCCGCCATGCCGGCGATGTCGGCGGGCGAGACGAAGCGCGGGTCGAGCTCGATCGAGATGTCGCGCGCCGGCGAGCGCGAGAAGCGGAACTGGCTGCGCAGCGTCTCCATCAACTCCTGCAACTGGCCGCCGTCGAGGAAGTTGGGCGTGCCGCCGCCCAGGTGCACCTGGATCACCTCGCGGTCGCGGTCGAACAGCTCGGCCATCAGGCCGATCTCGCGGTACAGCCGCGCCAGGTACGTGCCGGCGCGGGACTTGTCGCGGGTGATGATGCGGTTGCAGCCGCAGTAGAAGCACGGGCTCAGGCAGAACGGCACGTGCACGTACAGCGACAGGCGGCGCGGGATCGGGTCGCCGTTGCTGGCCAGCACCGCCGCGCGCAGCTGTTCCTCGCCGAAGCCGTCCGCGAACTGCGGGGCAGTCGGGTAGGAGGTGTAGCGCGGCCCCGGCCGGTCGTAGCGGGCCAGCAGGTCGGCGTCGAAGGTGGGGTTGGCGAGCATGG
>DATCYC010000353.1:0-6392 GCA_036570525.1 Luteimonas sp. | reverse complement strand
GGTGCGGGCGAGGTGGCCGGCGCGAGCGCCGCACTGGCGTCGGCTCGCGCGCTGGACCCGGCCACGCCGGGGCTGGACGACTTCGACCGCCGCCTCCGCGCCGCGACCGCGCCGCAGCGCTGAACCGGGACGGGAGGCGATGCGTGCCGTGATCGGCCGAGCGGCCGGCCTGGGCTCGAACCGGCTTCAGGTGCGTGCAGCGCTTCGTCAGCCGCGCGGCGCGAAGAACACCCGCCGCACCGTGTCGCGCGCCGCATCGAGCGAGAAATGCCGTGCGACGTTGTCCAGGCCGTTGCGGCTGAGCGTCGTCCACAGCGCCTCGTCCTCGTGCAGGCGCACGACCGCATCGGCGAATGCCGCCGCATCGTCGGCGACCAGCACGTCGTGGCCGTCGCGCAGGTGCATGCCTTCGACCGCGCACGGGGTGGACACCACCGGCTGGCCGTGGGCCATGCTCAGGTTGACCTTGCCCTTGACGCCGGCGCCGTAGCGCAGCGGCGCCACCGCGACGCGGCAGCCGTCCATGTATGGCGCGATGTCGGGTACGTGGCCATGGATCACGATGCCTTCCTGCGCGGCCAGCGCGCCGATCGATTCGGGCACGTCGCCGCCGATGCAGTGGAAGACGATGCCCGGCAGCCGCGCACGGACCTGCGGGAACACGGCCCCGGCGAACCAGCGCACCGCGTCGACGTTGGGCGGATGACGGAAACCGCCGACGAACACCAGGTCGCGGCGCTGCGCGAACGATGCGCCGGGACCGGCGACGTGGTGCAGGTTGGACAGGACCTCCACGCGTGCGGCCGGTGCGTCGGTGGCGAGCAGCGCGCGCTCTGCCCCGCTGACCACCAGGGTCAGGTTGCTGCGCGCGATGACCTCCAGTTCCAGCGCGCGCGTGCGCTGCGCCGTACGTGCCCTGGCGGCGTCGCCGGCGATTTCCGCTGCGCGCGATTCGCGCAGGTAGTGCAGGTCGACGGTGTCGAACACCAGCTGCGCCTGCGGCGCATGCTTGTGCAGCAGCGGCAGGAACTCGCGCGCGACGTAGTGGCGACAGGCGATGACGCTGTCGAAGCGCGGCCCGTGCTCGCGCAGCCATGCCGGGATGCCGCCGGCGACGGGCGCGTGCCAGGCCTCGATGCCCAGGGCTTGCAGCGCCTGCGTGTAGGCGCCGGCATGCTTGAGGTCCGAGGGCAGGAACACCACGTGTGCGCCTTCATCGCGCAGCAGGCGCATCAGGTTGACCAGGCGCAGCGAGCCCGAATCGCGGTCCTGCATCGGCGTCAGCGCATCAATGACCAGCACCTGCCTGCGGCCGCCATGCAACGTGGCGGGCGAGGGCAGCGTGCCGGCCGGCAGGTGCCCGCGCAGCTCCACGGCCCGATGGGCAGCGAACCGCCCCCGGTTGCGGACCTGGTACGCCTTGGCGCCGGCGGCGAGGTCGGTGCCTGCGGTGCCGCCCTCGTCGTGCACCACCCGGGCGGCCGGCTGGTACAGCACGCGCTTGCCGGCCGCGCGGACGGCGAATGCAAGGTCGGTGTCTTCGTAGTAGGCCGGCGCGTAGCGCGCGTCGAAGCCGCCCACCTGTCCGAACAGCGTGCGAGGGATGGCGATGGCCGCGCCGCTTGCGTAGTCGACGTCGCGCAGATAGCCGTAGCGCGGGTCGGCGGGAGACTGGTGGCGGCCGTAGTTCCAGCCGCTGCCGTCGTCGAACACCACGCCCCCGGCCTCCTGCAGCCGCCCATCCGGATACAGCAGCTGCGCGCCCACCAGCCCGGCATCGGGATGCTCGGCGAAGGTCCGTAGCAGCGCGTCGAGCCAGCCGGGCTGCGGCACGGTGTCGTTGTTGAGGAACACCAGGTATTCGCCACGCGCCATCGCGGCGCCGTCGTTGCAGGCGGCGATGAAACCGCTGTTCTCCGCGCGCCGGTGGTAGCGCAGACCGGTGATCGCCGAGAGCACGTCGGGGCTGTCATCGGGCGAGCCGTCGTCGACCACGATCACCTCGTACGGCGCCCGTGCCGGCCACGCAGCGAGCGCGCGCAGGCACCCAAGGGTGTGCTCGAGCTGGCCGTGGACAGGAATGACGATGCTGGCCAGCGGCGCATCGCTCGTCGGAAGCGCCGCCGGCACGCGCGGCGTGTCGGGGGGGAAGTACGGCAATGCGCGCTGCGCCGCGGGCACCCGGCGCAGCTGCGCGCGCACGCGATGCCAGCTGGCCCGCAGGCCACGCGTGCGCAGGCTGAGCCAGCCGCGGCGGATCAGGCCGGTCGCGCGATCGAACAGGAAGCGCGCGTCGGCCAGCGAAATCGACAACTCGTAGCTCCAGCTGACAATGGGGTGCGACAGGGCCGCGATGGCTTCCGGGCATTTTGCGCCATCGACCGAATCGGTCGCAGCACGCGTGCCAGCGGGCGTTCAGGGCCGGCTGCGATAGACTCGCCGCTTCCCCGGCGCCCGCGCCATTGTCGCACTGCCTTTCCCGAACCGTACCGTGGCCCGCATCGATTACGACGAAGACGAAGACGAGATCGACGGCGACGGCCGGCCGGACTGGCGCCGCCGGCTGCTGACCTGGACGCTGGCGGCGATCGGGCTGGGCCTGGGCTTCCTGATCCCGTACACGCTGTACCTCAACAGCCAGGTCAGCGAGCGCTTCGGCCAGCTGCGCTGGCAGGTGCCCACGCGCGTGTATGCCCGCCCCCTGATGCTGGCGCCGGGCGTGGCGATGGATGCGCAGACCCTGAAGACCGAGCTGGCCGCGGCCTCGTATCGCGAGGACGGCGGCAAGCGCACCGGCACCTACAGCCACGAGGGCCCGGATTGGGTGATCGCCAGCCGCGGGTTCCGCGACGTCGGCGGCGACGTCGCGCCGAGCCGGGTCGAGGTGACCCTGTCCGGCGGCCGCGTCGCCAGCCTGCGCGACGCCGGCAGCGGCAAAAAGGCCAAATCGGTGCGCCTGGACCCGGCCCGGATCGCCACGCTCTACGGCCAGGCGCAGGAAGAGCGCCAGCTGGTGCGGATCGAGGACGTGCCGGAGCTGCTGGTCACCGGCCTGCAGGCGGTGGAGGACCGCGACTTCGCCCACCACCACGGCATCGACCTGTCCGGCATGCTGCGCGCGGCCTGGGTCAACCTGAAGTCGGGCGAGGCAAGGCAGGGCGGCAGCACGCTGACCCAGCAGCTGGCGCGCTCGGGCATCCTGGGCATCGGCCGCGAGCAGACCTACACCCGCAAGTTCAACGAGATCCTGTTCGCGCTGCTGATCGAGGCGCGCTACGACAAGCGCGCGATCCTCGAGGCCTACCTCAACCAGGTCTACCTGGGCCAGCGCGGCTCGCAGGAGATCCGCGGCGCCGCCGCCGGGGCCGAGTTCTGGTTCGGCCGCGAGCTGGGCGACCTGTCCACCGAGCAGATCGCGATGCTGATCGGCCTGGTCAAGGGCCCCTCGGCCTACGACCCGCGCCGGCATCCGGAGAACGCCCTGGAGCGGCGCAACTTCGTGCTGGCGAAGATGCACGAGTCGCAGCCGCAGCTGATCGACGACGCCGAATACCAGCGCGCACTGAAGGCGCCGCTGGGCGTGACCGACGCGCCGGGCAGCACCTCGGCCAACCCGTTCCCGGCCTACGTCGACCTGGTGCGCAGGCAGCTGGTGCGCGACTACCCGGCCGACGCGCTGCAGGGCGCCGGCCTGCGGGTGATGACCGCGATGTCGCCTTCGGCGCAGGCCTATGCCGAGGGCGCGGTGACGCGCACGCTCGAATCGCTGGACAACAAGAAGCGGCCGCCGCTGCAGGCCGGCATGGTGGTGACCGACGTCGACAACGGCGACGTGCTGGCGGTGGTCGGCAGCCGCAATTTCCGCCAGCCCGGCTTCAACCGCGCGATCGAGGCCAAGCGCCCGGTCGGTTCGCTGCTCAAGCCCTTCGTCTACATGCTGGCGCTGGCTTCGCCCAACCAGTGGTCGCTGGCCAGCTGGGTGGACGACTCGTCGGTGACGGTGACGCTGGGCAACGGCAAGCGCTGGAGCCCGGACAACTCCGACGGCCGCAGCCACGGCAGCGTGCGGCTGATCGACGCGCTGGCGCAGTCGTACAACCACGCCACGGTGCGCGTGGGCATGGACGTGGGGCCCAAGCGCCTGGCCATGCTGCTCGAGAAGCTGGCCGGCATCGAGGCCGCGCCCAATCCGTCGCTGATCCTCGGCTCCGTCGACCAGAGCCCGTACGCGATGGCGCAGCTGTACCAGTTCCTCGCGTCCGGCGGCGAGATCCAGCCGCTGCACCTGGTGCGCGGCGTGCTCGATCGCGAAGGCAGGATGCTCAAGCGCTACGACAAGGCGCCCAGGCCCGCGCAGCCGGGCGATTCGATCGCCGTGCGCCTGATCACCACCGCGCTGCAGCGCACGGTCAGCAACGGCACCGCGCACCAGCTGGTCCGCGACGGTCTTGGCCGCCTGGATGCCGCCGGCAAGACCGGCACCAGCAACGACGGCCGCGACAGCTGGTTTGCCGGCTACACCGGCGACCACCTCGCCGTGGTCTGGGTCGGCAACGACCAGAACGAGATGACCGGCCTGTACGGCTCCACCGGCGCGATGCGGGTCTGGTCCGGGCTGTTCTCACGCCTGCCCAGCACGCCGCTGAAGGTCGGCAACGAGGGCCTCGACTGGCAGTGGGTGGCGCAATCGAGCAGCACCGATGCTTCCTGCCCGGATGCGCGGCGCTTCCCGTTCGCCAAGGGGTACGCACCCCCGTACCAGCCGTGCGTGTATGCGCAGCCCGAGCCCGAGGAGGAACAGGGCGGCGGCTGGCGCAGCTGGTTCGGCCTGGATCCCAAGCCGCGCGACCCCGCCCGCGAAGTGCCGCAACAGGCGCCGACTCCCCCGCCGCAAGAGCAACGTTGATGGATGTGTCCGTACTTCCCGCCGGATTTCCGGCTATCCGGCTTTCCGCCGCCCGCCACTGCGCGCTTGTGATCGTCGTGCTGGCGCTGGCCGCCTGCGCGACGTCGCAGCCGGCGACGCCACCACGGGGTTCCCTGACCACCGCCACGCCGCAGCAGCAGGTCGCCGCCATCCGCGCCGCCGCGGGCGACGGCGAGGGCGAGCTCGCGATCCAGCCGTTGCGCGACCCCAAGGTCGAAAACCTGCGCGAGAAGGCCCAGCGCCTGGAAACGCAGCAGTACTACGCCGAAGCCGCCAGAACGCTCGACCAGGCGCTGGAGATCGTGCCCGACGACCCGGCCCTGCTGCAGGAGCGCGCCGAGGCCGCGCTGCTGCTGGGCGACCACGCCAAGGCCGAAGCGCTGGCCCGCCGCGCCTTCACGACCGGTTCGCAGGTCGGTCCGCTGTGCCGCCGCCACTGGGCGACGATCGAGCAGTCGCGCCTGCTGGAAGGCGACGCCGCCGGCGCGGCGGCCGCGAAGAAGCGCATCGACCAGTGCACGGTCGCCGGCGTCAACCGCTTCTGACATGGAGTCCGGGGACAGGGGAACCCTTGCGCAGCGCAGCCGCGCCGCCCTGGCCGAGGGCGGCGTACTGGCGACGCAGATCCCGGGCTTCGCGCCGCGGCCTTCGCAGCAGGACTTCGCCGTCGCCGTTGCCGATGCGCTCGACCGGCAGGGCATGCTGCTGGCCGAGGCCGGCACCGGCACCGGCAAGACCTTCGCCTACCTCGTCCCGGCGCTGCTGTCGGGGCTGAAGACCATCGTCTCCACCGGCACCCGCGCGCTGCAGGACCAGCTCTACCACCGCGACCTGCCGCGGGTGCGCGACGCGCTGGGGGTCGGCATCAAGACCGCGCTGCTCAAGGGCCGCGCGAACTACCTGTGCAGCTACCGCCTCGAGCGCGCCAAGGGCGAGCCACGCTTTACCGCGCGCGAGCAGATCGCGCAGTTCCAGCGCATCGTCGCCTGGAGCGGGCGCACCCGCATGGGCGACCTGGCCGAGCTCGAGGGCCTGCCTGACGACTCGCCGCTGCTGCCGATGGTCACCTCCACCGCCGAGAACTGCCTGGGCAGCGAGTGCCCGTTCTGGAACGAGTGCTTCGTCGTCCAGGCGCGCCAGCGCGCACAGAACGCCGACGTGGTCGTGGTCAACCACCACCTGCTGCTGGCGGATCTTGCGCTCAAGCAGGAAGGCTTCGGCGAGATCCTGCCCGGCGCGCAGGCCTTCGTCGTCGACGAGGCCCACCAGCTGCCGGACCTGGCCGCGCAGTTCTTCGGCGAATCGCTGAGCGCGCGGCCGCTGGTCGAACTGGGCCGCGACGCGCTGGCCGAATGCAAGGACGTGGAGGGTTCGCTGGCGGTCGTGCAGCAGCCGGCGCGCGACCTCGAACAGGCCACCCGCGCGCTGCGCGCGGCGATGGAAGCGCTGCCGCCGCGCGGGACCC
>DATCYC010000352.1:0-6374 GCA_036570525.1 Luteimonas sp. | reverse complement strand
ACCCTGATCCACCTGATCAGCATCCCGGTCACCAACACCTCGGTGAACCCGGCGCGCTCGACCGGCGTGGCGCTGTTCGCCGGTGCCGGCGCAATCAGCCAGCTGTGGCTGTTCTGGGTGGCGCCGTTCCTCGGCGGCCTGCTCGGCGGCATCGCCTATCGCTGGCTGGGCCAGCACCGCCCGGACGTGGTCGGCGATGCATAAGGCACTGTAGGAGCGCACCTGGGCGCGAAGCTTTACCTGTAGGAGCGCACTGGGGCGCGACCGTGCTTTATCGGTAAAGCTTCGCGCCCCAGTGCGCTCCTGCAAACAACGAGCCTAGAACCGGCCTTCCTGGAAATCGACGAAGGCCTGCATCAGCTCCTCGCGGGTGTTCATCACGAACGGCCCGTGGCGGGCGACCGGCTCGCGCAGCGGACGACCGGCGACGAGGACCAGGCGCGCGCCGTCCTTGCCGGCCTGCAGCCGCAGCGTGTCGCCGCCGCCGAGCACGCCCATCTCGTGGGTCGCCAGCGTGCGCGCGTCGTCGCCTTCGCCGATCGTGGCCCCGCCCTCGAACACATAGGCGAACGCGTTGTGCCCTTCCGGCAGCGCGTACTCCCACACCGCGCCCGCGTCGAGCGCGATGTCGAGGTACAGCGGATCGGTGGCCGGCTGCGCGATCGGCCCGCGCACGCTGCCGCCGCGGCCGTCGTCGACTTCGCCCGCGATCGCCTTGACCGTGACGCCGGCGGCCGGCTGCACGGACGGGATCTTCGCGGCGTCGAACTCCTGGTAGCGCGGATCGGTCATCTTGTCCTTCGCCGGCAGGTTCACCCACAGCTGGAAGCCGCGCATGCGGCCTTCCTCCTGCTCGGGCATCTCCGAGTGCACCAGGCCGCGGCCGGCGGTCATCCACTGCACGCTGCCGGGGACCAACAGGCCCTCGTTGCCGTGGTTGTCCTTGTGGCGCATGCGGCCGTCGAGCATGTAGGTCACGGTCTCGAAGCCGCGGTGCGGATGGCTGGGGAAACCGGCGATGTAGTCCTCGGCCTGGTCGGTGCCGAACTCGTCGAGCAGCAGGAACGGATCGAGCTCCGGCAGCGCCTGGCCGCCGATGACGCGGGTGAGCTTGACCCCGGCGCCGTCCGACGTGGCGGCGCCGCGGACCTGGCGGATGACGCGGGCGTGAGAGGTGGTCTGCATGGCGGGGCTCCGGTAACGGACGATGGACCCGTGATGGGGCCGATGATGCGCGCGGACCAGCACCATTGCTGGAACGCAAGGTACCGGAGCCGGGAAACCTCGCCCGGCCCACGGGTTCGACCCCGCCGTAGGTCGGGGCTACGCCCCCGACGGCTTTTTGCCCGGACAAGCGCATCACTGCGCAAAGCGCCGGGGGAACCGCTGTCGTGGGGGATGGGGTGGTCAAACATCGCGGGCGTCGGGGGCGTAGCCCCGACCTACGGCCATGGGAAAGAACGCGGGAGGGGCGGGTCGTCGGGGCAGTAGCCCCGACCTATGGCGCCTGCAGGCGCCAGGCCTGGTGGATTCTGGGGTTGCGGGCGAAGTCCCGGGGGATGGTCTGCGCGCTGATGTCCTCGCAGTCGGCGAATTCCGCCACCGCGTCCGCGTCGAGCCGGAAGCGGCGGAAGTTGTTCGAGAAATACACGGCGCCTCCCTGCGCCAGCCGCGCCACGGCCGCGCGCAGCAGGCGCACGTGCTCGCGCTGGACGTCGAAGTCGTCGGCACGGGCGGAGTTGGAGAACGTCGGCGGGTCGCAGAAGATCAGGTCGTAGCTGCCGCGGTCGGCTTCCAGCCAGGCCACCGCGTCGGCCTGCACCAGGCGGTGGGCTTCGCCGCCGATCGCGCGCCCGTCGATGGTGTTCTCGCGCAGGTTGTCCGACAGCCACTGCAGGTAGGTCGCCGACAGGTCGACGCTGGTGGTCGCCGCCGCGCCGCCGACCGCGGCCTGCACCGTGGCCGCGCCGGTGTAGCAGAACAGGTTGAGGAAACGGCGGCCGCGCGCCTCGCGGAAGATGCGCTGGCGCAGCGGACGGTGGTCGAGGAACAGGCCGGTGTCGAGGTAGTCGAACAGGTTCACCCGCAGCCGCGCCTCGCCTTCACGCACGACGAAGCTTTCACCGCGCGGGCCGAAGCCGGCGCCCGACTGCGCGTACTTGCTGCCGCCCTTGCCGCGCGCGCGGGTCTTGGTGGCGACGCGTTCGCGCGGCACGCCGAACACTTCGCGCGCGGCCGCCAGCACCTCGCCGAAGCGGCGGCGCACGTCGGCCTCCGGGATCTGCGCCGGCGCCGCGTATTCCTGCACGTGCAGCCAGGTGGTGTCGGGGTCGTCGGCTTCCGGGTAGACGTCGATCGCGGCGGCGTACTCGGGCAGGTCGGCGTCGTAGGCGCGGAAACATTCGACGCCTTCGCGCGCGCGCCAGGACTTGATGTTGCGCAGGTTCTTGCGCAGGCGATTGGCGAGCATCTGCGCGCCTTCGGACAGCGCGCGCGGCTGCGCGTCGTCGCGCACGGCCGGGCGCACCGGATCGCAGACGACCAGGCTGCATTCGAGCGCACCGTTGAACAGCTGGTACTTCTTCGCCGCGCGCAGGCCGGTGGCATGCGCCAGCGCGACGTCGCCGCACAGCAGGCTTGCACGCCAGTCGGGGGTCGCGCGCTTGAGCGCATCGCCCAGCGTGCGGTACAGCGCCGGGTCGGCCGCCAGCCGCGCATCGTACGGAGGATTGCACACGGCCAGTCCGCGCGGCGCCTGCTGGATCGGCAGCGTTGCCATGTCGCGCACGTCGAAGACGATCGCGTCGCGCAGTCCCGCTGCGGTGGCGTTCTCGCGCGCGGCGCGGATCATGTGCGGATCGCTGTCGCTGCCGTGGAACACGTCGCGCAGCGCGTTGCGGCCGGCGCGCTCGCGCTCGTGCGCCTGCGCGTACATCCGTGCCCAGGCCTTTTCGTCGAAACCGAGCCAGCGCGAAGGCAGCACGTCGCCGTGGCGCATCAGGCCAGGCGCCACGTCCGCCGCCATCAGCGCGCCCTCGATCATCAGCGTGCCGCTGCCGCACATCGGGTCGAGCAGCGCGCCGCCATCCGCGTACACCTGCGGCCAGCCGCCGCGCAGCAGCACGGCCGCGGCGAGATTCTCCTTCAGTGGCGCCTCGCCCTGCTCGCGCCGCCAGCCGCGCCGGTGCATCGGCCCGCCGCCCAGGTCGATCGAGACGATCGCCCTGCCCTTGCGCACCACCAGGTTCAGGCGCAGGTCGGGCGCGTCGATGTCCACCGACGGGCGCACGCCGGTCGCCTCGCGCAGGGTGTCGACCACCGCGTCCTTGACCCGCTGCGCGGCGTAGCGCGCGTGGGTGATCGCATCGCCCGACACGTGCGCGTCGACCGCCAGCGTCATGGTCTCGTCCATGTGCTCGCGCCACGGCAGCACGGCGACGCCGCGGTACAGCGCGTGTTCGTCCTCGCAGGGGAACTCCGCCAGCGGCCACAGCACCCGGCTGGCCAACCGCGACCACAGCACCGCGCGCTGCGCGTCTTCCAGCGTACCCTCGACGTTGACCCCGGCCATCGTCGCCGTCGCACGGGCGCAGCCGAGCGCCAGCAACTCGTCGGCGAGCAGGTATTCGAGGCCCTTGTTGCAGGAGGCGAAGAATTTCATGGGGTTCGCCTTCCGGATGCTTCGGGTGGGCGCGATATTCGCCCGGATTTCGCAGGAGCACCGCCGACACCGCGGCGAGCGGGCATCCGCATCACAGCCCTGCCAGCAGCGCGGCGAACGCTTCCGCCGACGCCTCCACGTGGCCGGCCAGCCGATGCGAATCGTCCACCAGCAGCAGCCGCGCGCGCCGCGCCTGCGCCCAGTCGACAACCTGCGGCGCGGGGATCAGCTCGTCGTCCCAGCCGTGGATGATCGAAGTCGGCACCGCGGCTGCCTCCAGCGCGGGCGCCGGCGCCATGCGCACCGGCGGCGCCATCAGGAACAGCCCGGTCACCGGCACCTCCAGCGACACGCGCCCGGAGATCCACGCGCCGAGGCTGGAACCGGCCAGCACCAGCGGCCCGCGCGCGGCGGCGGCGCGCGCCAGGGCGAGCAGGCGCTGCAGGCGCGCCGGCACGTCGCCGAGTTCGCTGGCTTCGCGCTTCGCATCGAGGTCGGTGTAGTCGGGCCGCTCGTGGCTCCAGCCCAGGCGCTGCGCGGCTCCGGCCAGCGCGGTGACCTTGGTCGCGTCCGGGCCGCTTTCGAAACCGTGGGAAAGGATGCAGTGCCCGCGTTTGCTCATGCGCGGATGCTAGCATCGCCCGATGCCGACCAAGCCCCGTCCACGCGCGCCGAAGGTGTCGCCGCTGGCCTACGAAGACAGGCTGGACGCGCGCCCGCTGTCGCAGGTGGACCTGGTGGTCATCCACTGCACCGAACTGCCGGACCTGGCCATCGCGCGCGAGTACGGCGAACGCGTGCTGCACACCGGGTCCGGCACCGGCAACAGCGGCCACTACTACGTCGACCGCAACGGCGACTGCCACCGTTTCGTCGCGCCCGACCGCGTCGCCCACCACGTGCGCGGCTACAACCCGCGCTCGATCGGCATCGAGCTGGTCAACGCCGGCCGCTGGCCGCACTGGCTCGATTCGCGCCACCAGGCGATGGAAGAAGCGTATCCCGACGCGCAGATCGACGCGCTGGTCGTGCTGCTGCACGCGCTGCAGGAGGAGTTGCCCTCACTGCGCCATATCGCCGGCCACGATGACCTGGACACGGCGATGGTTCCGGCCAGCGACGACCCGCAGATCCTGGTGCCGCGCAAGCGCGATCCGGGGCCGATGTTTCCGTGGCAGCGGGTGCTGGCGGAAGTTTCATTGCAGCACGTAGGTCGGGGCTACGGCGGGACGTGAGCGGCGTGGGTGTGGGTTCGCGGGGTGTCGGGGGCGTAGCCCCGACCTACGGGTTTGGAGGGGCCCGTATAATCGCCGCGTCTCTTGTACCGGCCTGCCATGTCCCCTCCCCTGCAACCCGTGGTCTCCGAACTGATCGAACTGCTCTCGCTGGAGCGGCTCGAGGACAACCTGTTCCGCGGCCAGAGCCGCGACATCGGCACCAAGTACGTGTTCGGCGGGCAAGTGCTGGGGCAGGCGCTGTCGGCGGCGCAGGCGACGCTGACCCAGCCGCGCGACGCGCACTCGCTGCACGCCTACTTCCTGCGCGCGGGCGACATCGAGCATCCGATCGTCTACGAGGTCGACCGCACCCGCGACGGCGGCACGTTCTCGGTCCGCCGGGTGACGGCGATCCAGCACGGCAAGGTGCTCTTCTTCTGCGCCGCCTCCTTCCAGGAGCACGAACAGGGCGCCGAGCACCAGCTGCCGATGCCCGAGGTACCCCGGCCCGAGGACATCGAGCCGGCGCCGGCAATCCCGCCCGAGAAGCTGGCCACGCTGCCGAGCAAGGTCCGGCGCTGGCTCGATCGCATGGGTCCGTTCGAATTCCGCCACGCGCCCGTTGATGGACACGGGCCGCGCGACGAACTCAACCCGCCGAAGCGGCCGCCGTACCAGCGGGTCTGGTTCCGCCTGGCCGAGAAGGTCGGCGACGCACCGGAGCTGCACCGCGCCCTGCTCGCCTACGCGTCCGACTTCCAGCTGCTCGGCACCGCGACCTTCCCGCACGGGATCAGCTACTACCAGCCGAACGTGCAGATGGCCTCGCTCGACCACGCGCTGTGGTTCCACCGTCCGTTCCGCGCCGACGACTGGCTGCTGTACTCGATCGACAGCCCCAGCGCGCAGGGTTCGCGCGGGCTGGCGCGCGGGCTGATCTACGACCGCGAAGGCCAGCTGGTCGCCAGCACGGCGCAGGAAGGACTGATCCGCGTCACCGCCGGCGAGTCGTCCTCGCACGTGCCGGCGAAGCGGTGAGCATGCGATGAGAAAGGTCTTCACCAGCGCCAGGCTCGAGAACGTCGAACGCGTCGCCAAGCTGCTCGAGGATGACGGCATCGAGGTGCGCATCACCAACGGCCGCTCGTACAAGGGCGGCATCCGCGGCAACTTCTCCTATCGCGGCGAAGGCAACAAGATGCCGGAGGTGTGGGTCGTCAGGTCCGCGGACCAGCCCCGCGCACGCGCGATGCTGCGCGAGGCCGGGCTGATGGACTCCACGCGCAACGCACCGGACAGCTTCCTGTCGATGGGCCTGCGCGGCACGTCGGCCGAAGCCGGCCGACGCGACGACATGCAGCGGCGCGCTCAGCGCATGAAATTCGGCCTGCTGGCGGTGATCGTGGTCGTCGTCGCGCTGGGCTTCCTCACCACGCGCCAGCCTGCGCCCACGCCGGGCACCACGCCTGCGCCGGCCGCGGCCGCTGCAGCGCCGG
>DATCYC010000351.1:0-3548 GCA_036570525.1 Luteimonas sp. | reverse complement strand
CGGCATCGGCTGCGGCGGTGCCCCCGGGAGCCGTGGCTGCCTGCGTGGATGGTTCTGCAGCAGCCATGGCCGCGGCCTGCGTGGATGCTGGCGTGGGCATGTCATCGTCCGCGGTGACCGGCGGCTCCGCCACCGGCGCCGCGCGTTCAGGCGTACAGCCGGCAAGCGCCGTCACGAGCGCACCCGCAAGCAACCATGATGTCCGGCGATCCCTCATGTCCTTCCTCCCGGTTGGCAATGGCATTGGTTGGGCAAACGTCGCGGGCGCGGCAACCGGGCCAGCCCGCGGCCGCAGTGCGCACAGCGTCCCGGCTGCGTCGCGCGGAGTGTCGCATCCGCGCACCGGGAGACATCGCACCGGCCGTCGCCGCTCAGGTAATCGACGTGCGCCGAATCCGCCTTGAACGTCAGGCCAGGCAACAGCCCGGCAACCAGGCGCTTGAAGGGTCCGGGCACCGTGCCATCCTCGATCCGTCCATACATGCATACGCATCGCCGGGCCGATTCATGCCAACGTGCGGCCGTCTTGCACCGGGGATGGCGGGTCAAGGCCCGCCCTGCGCTGGCGAGTGGGTCAGAGGATGTAGCGGCTCAGGTCCTGGTCCTGCACCAGCTCGCCCAGGTGCTTGTCGACGTAGGCGCGGTCGATGGCGACGGTGCCGCTCTTGTCGGGCGCCTCGAAGCTCAGCGTGTCGAGCAGGCGTTCGAGCACGGTGTGCAGGCGGCGGGCACCGATGTTCTCCTGGCGCTCGTTGACCTGGGCGGCGATCTCGGCGAGGCGGTCGACGGCGTCGGGGGCGAATGACAGCGAAACGCCTTCGGTATTCATCAGCTCGACGTACTGGCGCGTCAGCGAGGCCTTGGGCTCGGTGAGGATGCGGACGAAGTCGTCCTTGCTCAGCGCGCTCAGCTCCACGCGGATCGGGAAGCGGCCCTGCATTTCCGGGATCAGGTCGGATGGCTTGGCCAGGTGGAACGCGCCGGAGGCGATGAACAGGATGTGGTCGGTCTTCACCGAGCCGTACTTGGTGCTGACCGTGCTGCCCTCGACCAGCGGCAGCAGGTCGCGCTGCACGCCCTCGCGGGACACGTCCGCGCCCATGCCCTCGCTGCGCTTGGCAACCTTGTCGATCTCGTCGATGAACACGATGCCGTGCTGCTCGCAGGCCTCGATCGCGGCCTCGCGCACCTCGTCCTCGTTGACCAGCTTGCCGGCCTCTTCTTCGACCAGCAGCGGGCGCGCGGCCTTGATGCTCAAGCTGCGCTTGTGGGTCTTGCCGCCGCCGAGGCTGGAGAACATCTGCCGCAGCTGCTGGCCCATCTCCTCCATGCCCGGCGGGGTCATGATGTCGACGCCGACATTCGCGCTGAGTTCGAGTTCGATCTCGCGATCGTCGAGGTCGCCTGCGCGGAGCTGCCTGCGCAGCTTGATGCGGGTGTCGTTGGCCTGGTCGGAATTGCCCTGCGCGGACGGCTCGGCGCCGATGTCGACCGTTGTGCTGGCGCCGAAGCCGAAGCCGCTCGACGGCACCTCGCGGCGCGGCAGCAGGGCGTCGAGGATGCGGTCCTCGGCTCGCTCCTCGGCCTGGGTGCGCACGCGCTGCTTGGCCTGTTCGCGGTAGAGCTTGACCGCGGTGTCGGCCAGGTCGCGGATGATCTGCTCGACGTCCTTGCCGACGTAGCCGACCTCGGTGAAGCGCGTCGCCTCGACCTTGACGAACGGCGCGTTGGCCAGCGTCGCCAGGCGGCGCGCGATCTCGGTCTTGCCGACGCCGGTGGGGCCGATCATGAGGATGTTCTTGGGCATCACTTCGTTGCGCAGCTCGTCGTCGAGCTGGGCGCGGCGCCAGCGGTTGCGCAGCGCGATCGCGACCGCGCGCTTGGCCTGCTGCTGGCCGACGATGTGGCGGTCGAGCTCCTGCACGATCTCGCGCGGGGTCATGGTGGCGTGGCTGGTGTCGGGTTTGTTGGGCATGTCGGTCTTGTTCAATGATTTGTCGGGAGCCCTTCCCCCGCTCGCGGGAGAAGGTGGCCCGGAGGGCCGGATGAGGGCGCTCTTCGTGAAGAGCCGGACCCTCACCCCAACCCCTCTCCCATGAACGGGAGAGGGGCTTCAAGCGGTATCAGAGCTCTTCAACGACGATGTTGCCGTTGGTGTAGATGCAGATGTCGCCGGCGATCTTGAGCGCTTCGGTGGCGACGGCCTTCGCGTCGAGTCCGGTGTGCGCAAGCAGCGCGCGCGCGGCGGACAGCGCGAACGGGCCGCCGGAGCCGATCGCGACCAGACCATCCTCTGGTTCGATCACGTCACCGGTGCCGCTGACGATCAGCGAGGTGTCCTTGTCGGCCACCGCCAGCAGCGCCTCGAGCTTTCCGAAGCGGCGCTCGGTGCGCCAGTCCTTGGCCAGTTCCACCGCGGCGCGCGTGAGCTGGCCGTGCTTTTCGAGCTTGGATTCGAACAGCTCGAACAGCGTGAACGCATCGGCCGCCGCGCCGGCAAAACCGGCCAGCACCTGGCCGTCCTTGCCCAGGCGGCGCACCTTGCGCGCGTTGGACTTCATCACCGTGTTGCCCAGGGTCACCTGGCCGTCGCCGGCGACGACGACATGGCCGTTGCGGCGCACCGAGACGATGGTGGTGGCGTGGAAAACGTTGGGGTTCTGGCTGGGATCCATGCGGGGCTCCGGAGTCGAACCCAGTGGATGGGGGCCGGTCGCGGTGGACGCAACCCCCGCCGCCTGCGTCCTTGTGGGAGCGGCTTCAGCCGCTCCTGCAGGAGGGCGGTGGTCAATCGTCCTTCTTGCGCTTCGCCCGCGGATGGGCGGCGTCGTAGACCTTGGCCAGGTGCTGGAAATCCAGGTGGGTGTAGATCTGGGTGGTGGCGATATCGGCGTGGCCGAGCAGTTCCTGCACGCCGCGCAGGTCGCCGGAGGACTCGAGCATGTGGCTGGCGAAGCTGTGTCGCAGCATGTGCGGATGCACGTGCTTGAACATGCCCTGGCGCTGGGCCAGCTGGCGGATGCGGATCTGCACGGCGCGCTGCGAGATCGGGGCGCCACCGCGGCCCGGGAAGACCGGCGCGTCGTTCGCCGCCTTCGTTTCACCGCGCCACGCTTCGAGCGCGGCCCGCGCGTGCGAGCCCACCGGCACGCTGCGCTGCTTGTTGCCCTTGCCGAGCACGGTGACCAGCCCGCTGTCCAGGTCCAGGTCGCGCCAGCGCAGCGCGCACAGCTCGGACAGGCGCAGGCCGGAGGAATAGAACAGCTCCAGCAGCGCGCGGTCGCGCAGGCCGAGTTTCGCGTCGGTCGGCACTTCCACCAGCCGCGACGCTTCGTCTGCATCGAGCACCTGCGGCAGTTTGCGCGGTGCCTTGGGGGCCTTGATCGCAGCGGCGGGGTTGAGGGTGATGCGGCCGTTCTTCAGCAGCCACTGGAACCAGCTGCGGCAGGCGGAAAGCCGGCGCTGCAGGCTCTTGGGCGAGAGGCCGCGGCGGTGCTCGGCGGCGACGAAGGCGCGCAGCTGTCCGGGCTGCAGGGTTTCGAGATCGA
>DATCYC010000350.1:0-2947 GCA_036570525.1 Luteimonas sp. | reverse complement strand
AGATGCCACCCAGCACCGCGGCCAGCGGCAGGGCGATGACCAGCCAGATCATCGGCTCGCGCAGCGGGTGGCGACGCTTGTCGTCCGTCGCGTCCCTGTCGTCGTGTTCGTCGTTCATCACATCGGCCCGAAGAAGGTGCTGTCGACGGTCTCGCTGGCCTCGCCATCCACGCTGCGAATGGTGAAGACCACGTCCTGCCGGCCCTTGATCGACGCCGGCGCGCTGAGCACCACGGGCAGCGACAGCACTTCCTCGGGCTGGGCGCGCACCGGCTGCGGCATGTCGCGCAGCACGATGCCCGGGGTCTTCGATTCGATCTCGATGGTGAACGAGCGCGCGTCAGCGACCTTGTTGACCAGCTTGACCGTGTAGCCGTTCTCGATGCGGCCGTCGCTGCCGCTGCGGTAAAGCGCGTTGCGGTCGCGCAGCACGTCGACGATCAGCGGGCTGCGCGTGGTCACGCCCCAGGCCCAGGCGGTGACCAGCGCCACCAGCAGCGCGGTGTAGACCAGGATCCGCGGGCGCGCGATCCGGGTCTTGCCGCCGTCGATCGCGTTCTGCGTGGTGTAGCGGATCAGCCCGGGCGCGTAGCCCATCTTGTCCATGACGTCGTTGCAGGCGTCGATGCAGGCGCCGCAGGCGATGCACTCGTACTGCAGGCCGTTGCGGATGTCGATGCCGGTCGGGCAGACCTGCACGCAGATCGTGCAGTCGATGCAGTCGCCCAATTCCTCGGGCGCGAATGTCGGCAGCGGCTTTGCCTCGGCGTTCACGTCGCCGAGGACGATCGTGCCGGCCGCCTGCAGGCGGTTGTCGGCGGCGCTGGGATGGCGGGTGGCGCGGAACACATAGTCGTAGGCCGTGGCCACGTCGAGCAGCCCGCGGCCGCGTTCGAACACGTCCTTGAGCGTGCGCTTGCGCGGCCCGCGCGGCTCGCCGCGCATCGGGTCGTAGGCGATGATCAGGGTGTCGCGGTCGAACATCGCGCCCTGGAAGCGCGCGTACGGGCACATGTACTTGCAGACCTGTTCGCGCAGGAAGCCGGCGTTGCCCCAGGTAGCCAGCGCGTAGAACAGCACCCAGAAGACCTCCCAGCCGTTCCAGTCGAACGGCCAGACCCGTGCGCCCAGGTCCACGATCGGGGTGAAGAAGCCGACGAAGGTGAAGCCCGTCCACAGCGCGAACACCAGCCACAGCACGTGCTTGGACCCCTTGCGCAGGACCTTCTCGCGCGTCCACGGGCCGGCGTCGAGCTTCATCCGCTTGGCGCGGTCGCCCTCGGTCCAGCGCTCCATCCACAGGAACACTTCCGTCCACACCGTCTGCGGGCAGGCATAGCCGCACCACACGCGGCCGAGCAGGGCGGTGGCGAAGAACAGCACCAGCGCGAGGATGATCAGCAGCATCGCCAGGAAGGTGAAGTCCTGCGGCCAGAAGGTCAGTCCCCAGACGTGGAACTTGCGCGCCGGCAGGTCGAACAGCACCGCCTGGCGGCCATCCCACTGCAGCCACGGGAACACGTAGTACATGCCCAGCAGCCAGAACACCGCCGCCACGCGCAAACGGTTGAGCGTGCCGGCGACGTCGCGCGGATAGACCTTGCGCTCGCTGACGTAGTGCGACCCGCCCTCGTCGAGCAGGTCCAGTTCGATCTTCTTGCTCATCAACCTTCAGCTTGCTTTTGCGGCATCACTCGTGCGGGATCACTTGTGTGGGATGGGCCGGTTGAAGCGGCTGGCCGGGCGCAGCAGGATCCAGGTGAACAGGCTCGCGGACGCGGTCGCGACCCAGAACATGAAAAAGCCGATCGTGTAGCCCACCCCCCGCGTCATCGGCATCGACGGGAAGGTCATGTCGCGCAGCATGAGCGGGTCGACGAAGGCGAAGAACACCATCGTCGCCACGCCCGCGGCAAAGAAGCTCGGCCACAGGATCGCGCCGACGCGCTGCGCCATCGGGCGCGGCGCGTGGTCGAAACGGGGCTCGGTGAAATCGGTCACTGGCTGGCTGTCTCCTGCGCGGCGGGCGTGGCCGTTTCGCCGCCGGGATGCGACAGCGACCAGACGTAGGCGCCCACCAGGCGCGAGCGGGTTTCACCCAGCATATCCCGCCAGGGCGGCATCACGCCGTGGCGGCCGCGGGCGATGGATTCGGTCAGCTGCGCGGTGCTGTCGCCGTACATCCAGTAGTCGTCGGTCAGGTCCGGTGACCCGAGCATCGGGTTGCCCGTGCCGTCGACGCCATGGCAGGCGATGCACACGCCTTCGTACAGGCGCTGGCCCTGCACGGCCAGGTAGTCCCCGCTGCGCGCGGGATCGGACAGCGAGCGCACGTAGGCGACCACCGAGATCACCGCGCTGTCGCCGCCCATGCCGGTCAGCACCGTGCCCCATTCGGGCATCACGCCTTCGCGGCCGTCGAGGATGGAGGTGAGGATATCCTCCGGCGCGCCGCCCCAGTGCCAGATGTCGTCGCTCAGGTTGGGGAAGCCGATCGCACCCTGCGCCGACGAACCATGGCAGGTGGCGCAGTTGTTGCTGAAGATCGACTGGCCCAGCTTGATCGCGGCCGGGTCCCTTGCGATCTCGTCGATCGGCCGCCCTTTGTAGGGCGCGAAGGTTTCCTCGAGCCGGGCGTCGTCGGCCGCCTTCGCCAGCGCGTGCTCGTCGTGCGAGGTCCAGCCGCTGAGGCCATCGATCCCGCCAAGCCCGCCATACCAGGCCAGGTAGCCGATGCCGAACGCGATCATCAGGTAGAACCAGTTGATCCACCAGCGCGGCATCGGCTTGTTGTACTCGGTGATGTCGCCGTCCCAGTAGTGGCTGGTTTCCTCCGGCTTCGGGTCGCCGGGGCGCCGCTTGGACGTCCACCACAGCAGCCACGCGCAGCCGAGGATGTTGAAGGCCGCCAGGGCGACGATGAAGGCGGTCCAGCCGGTGCTCATGC
>DATCYC010000349.1:0-2879 GCA_036570525.1 Luteimonas sp. | reverse complement strand
TGGTCGATCTCGCGCTTGCGCCCGAACTCGGTGTCCTTCGGCAGCACGCTCACGCAGAACGACTTCTGCCCGCAGTCGCCGCAGCCCTCGCACACCAGCGTGTTGACGAACACGCGCTTGGCCGGGTCGACCATCTTGCCGCGCTTGCGGCGGCGGCGCTTCTCGGTGGCGCAGGTCTGGTCGTAGATGAGGACGCTCACGCCCTTCACTTCGCGCAGGCGCTTCTGCACGGCGTCCAGCTCGCGGCGGTCGAGGAACTCGACGACATCTGGAAAGATCGAGCGGTCCGACCACTTCCCGATTTCGTCGCTCAGCACCACGATCGCCTGCACCCCCTCGCTGCGCACCTGGTGCGCGATCTGCGGCACGCTCAGCTGGCCGTCGACCGGCTGGCCGCCGGTCATCGCCACCGCATCGTTGTAGAGGATCTTGTAGGTGATGTTGACGCCGGTGGCCACCGACTGCCGGATCGCCAGCGTGCCGGAGTGGAAGTAGGTGCCGTCGCCCAGGTTCTGGAACACGTGCGGCGTTTGCGTGAACGGCGCCTGCCCCGACCAGGTGACGCCTTCGCCGCCCATGTGGGTGAAGGTGTCGGTATCGCGGTCCATCCACGTGACCATGTAGTGGCAGCCGATGCCGGCCATCGCGCGCGAGCCTTCGGGCACCACGGTCGAGGTGTTGTGCGGGCAGCCGGAGCAGTAGTGCGGCACGCGCGGGAACTGCGCGCGCGGCAGGGCGAGCGCGCCTTCCTTGCCCTGCATCCAGCGCAGCACCTGTTCGATGTGCGCGGCGTCGGCCGCCTCCATCGCGATGCCCTTCCGGATCCGGCGCGCGATCACGCCGGCGATGGTCGCCGGGGTCAGCTCGCCGGTGGACGGCAGGATCCACTCGCCGGCTTCGTCATGCTTGCCGACGATGCTCGGCCGGCGGCCGCCGTCGAGGCCGAAGTCGAAGTTGTAGAGCAGCTCCTTCATCTGGCCTTCGATGAAGCCGTGCTTCTCCTCGACCACGAGGATGTCCTCGAGCCCGCGCGCGAACGCGCGGATGCCCACCGGCTCCAGCGGCCAGGTCATGCCGACCTTGTAGACGCGGATGCCCAGCCGCGCGCAGGCACCGGCGTCGAGGCCGAGGTATTCGAGCGCCTGCAGCACGTCCAGGTACGACTTGCCGGTGGTCACGATGCCCAGCCGCGCGGCCGGCGAGTCGATCACCACGCGGTCGATGCGGTTGGCGCGCGCGAACGCCTGCGCGGCCTTGACCGCGTAGCGGTGCAGGCGCATCTCCTGCTCCATCGGCGGATCGGGCCAGCGGATGTTGAGGCCGCCCGGCGGCATCTCGAAGTCGTCGGGGGTGACGATCTCCAGCGCGAACGGGTCGACCTCCACCGACGCCGACGACTCCACCGTCTCGGCGATCGTCTTGAAGCCCACCCAGCGCCCGGTGTAGCGGCTCATCGCCCAGCCCAGCAGGCCCATGTGCAGGATGTCCTGCACCCCGGCCGGGTTGAGCACCGGGATCATCGCGCTGACGAACTCGTGCTCGGAGCCGTGCGGCAGGGTCGAGGAGCGGCAGGCGTGGTCGTCGGCGGCCAGCGCCAGCACGCCGCCGAGCTTCGAGGTGCCGGCGGCGTTGGCGTGCTTGAACACGTCGCCGCAGCGGTCCACGCCCGGGCCCTTGCCGTACCACATGCCGAACACGCCATCGACGGTTGCGCCCGGGAACAGGTTGGTCTGCTGCGTGCCCCAGACCATGGTCGCGCCGAGGTCCTCGTTGAGGCCGGGGGTGAACTTCACGCCGACGCCTTCCAGGTGCTTCTTCGCCCGCCACAGCTCCAGGTCGAAGCCGCCCAGCGGCGAGCCGCGGTAGCCGGAGATGAAGCCGCCGGTGTCCAGCCCGGCCGCCTCGTCGCGCAGGCGCTGCATCAGCGGCAGCCGCACCAGCGCCTGCACGCCGGACAGGTAGATGCGGCCGCGGGTGCGGGTGAACTTGTCGTCGAGCGTGTAGTCCGGATCGACCACGCCGCGGGTCAGGCCGGTGCCGGCGGAGGCGGGGGAGGAGAGTTCGGCGGTGCTGGTCATGGTGGCGGGCCTTTGGGCTGGCTTGCGACCTGCGGAGTCGCGAGCCGGGGCGGGCGCAAGTGCCCGTCGCGGCTGGGAAAAATGGCGCGGAATTGTAGCAGCGGGCGATCCGGGCCCCGGTCCCGGGCGGCGCGGCGTTGCCACGGTTCCAGCGCAGTCGTGTCGGGCGCGCTGCCGCGACCACGCGGCGGCGGTGGCGCGCGAAGCTTGACGCGAGGCCACGGGGCGCGGCATGCGGTGGCCGCGACTTGCGCCAGCGGCTACCATGCGCGCCGGGGAAGGGGTTGCCCCGCCAACTGAAGTCGCAATGAAAATGTCCATCGCGCGTCGTCTCGGCGCTTTCGCATTGCTGTTCCCGCTCCTGCTTCCGCTCGCACTGCACGCGCAGTCGCTGCCCAAGCCCAAGGAGTTCTATTTCGACGGGGACGGTTCCACCACCGCGCCGCTGGTCCTGCTCGAGGGCAGCGACGCCGCGACCCAGGAGCGGCTGCTCAAGGCCATGAAGGGCCACGGGCGCAACGCCGACCTGGCCACCGCGCAGCTTGCGCACATCGCCTACGCAAGCGACCGCCCGGAAACCGGCAGCGCGCTGTACGCGCGAGTGCTGGCCGACCTGGGCAACAACAGCCGCATGCGCCAGTCGGTGCTGTGGAACCACGGCTGGGACCTGTATCGCGCCGGGGACGCCGCCGCCGCGCTGTCGCGCTGGCGCGAGGCCGGCATCGAAACCTACAACAATCCCGGCTGGGTGCCGCCGACGCTGGCGCTCGGGCTTTGGACGCTCGACCGCCGCGAGGAAGC
>DATCYC010000348.1:0-7087 GCA_036570525.1 Luteimonas sp. | reverse complement strand
CGGCCACCACGGCGCCAGCGCCAGCCACGAACGCACCGCCCACGCTGGCCAATACCCCGATGCCGCCGCCCGGCAACACCGCGGCACTGGCCGCGGCCGGGCTGACCGTGGCGACGATGGCCGGCAACCCGGTTGCGGATGCGCGCGGAGTCATCCTCCCGGCCAACGACGCGGCCGCGCTGCGCGGCGAACAGATGCTCAACCCGGCCGGGCATACGGTCGCCGGCAACCAACGCCGCAGCCTGCGCAGCCGGCTGCAGGGCATGCCCCAGGGCGGAATGGCCCGGCTGCTCTGGGCAATGGGCGCGATGGGCCACACCGGCGATGCCGGGCAAGCGGGCTCCGAACGCGAGATCCAGCGCGCCCTGCAGTGGCTGTTCTGGATGCTGGCGGTCATCGCCTACGGCTGCGTGGCCGTGGCCATCGTCGCGTTCGTCGGCAGCGACGGGCGCCTCATGGACTCGATCAGCAACCGCAACTACACCGCCTGGCTGGCCGTGCTCGGGCTGGCCACCGGCGTGGGCGCCTGGGGCGTGGCGCGCTGGATGTCGCGCCGCCGCTGAGCTTCCCGCTGAAGCCTCACGCTACCGGTGCCCGCTCAGCGCGACTGGAAGCCGTCCTCGGTCAGGGTGACCGCCGCGTAGTCGATGCCGATGCGTCGCCCGAGCGCGTTGACGCCGTTGCTCAGGACGATCTTTTCGCGCGCATCGGCGTCCGCCCAGGCCGATACGAGCAGCGCGGTCAGCAGCGCGAAACTCTGCGCCTCCTCCTGCTTGCGCGCATCGCTGCGCGACAGCGTCCTGGGCGCGTCGGCGCCCGCCTGCAACTCGACCAGCTCCTCGCGCACGGCGCCGAACGCGGCCTTGCTGTCGCGGGTCATGACGCCGTTGTTGGCGATCGCCCACGAATGCATGAGGAAGGCGGCATGGACATCGAACAGGTTGCGGTCCGTGTACCCCATCGAAGACAGCCACTGCGCGTAGCTCTGCCGCAGCTCGCCGCGCCGCAATGCCGCGCGCAGGGCGTCGCGGTCGCCGCCGCCCAGGCCACCGGCGAGCAGGTCCAGGAAAGGTGAGCCGGCCGGGTTGTCCTGGGCCAGCGCGAGCAGCAGGCCTGGCGACGATGCGTCCGGGCGCTGCCCGGCGAGGAAACCGGCGAAAGCGTCGTCCAGCGCCGCCTCGACCTCGGCCGAAGGCACGTACGCGGCCTGCCGGAGGATCGTTTCAGCATCGGGGGCCGGCGGCTTCGCGGCCTCCTGCCTGTCGAGCTCTTCCATCTTGCGATCCTCCTTCGCAGGCTTGCGCGATTCTTCCTCCGGATCCCTGCCGCGTCGCTGCATGAGGTCGGCCATGAGCCAGGCACCGGTGTAGTCGGGGAGGTTGTTGATCATGTCCTGCGCGTGCGCCGCGCGGGCCGGGAACAGCAACGCTCCCGTTCCGGACGCCAGCGCCGCAAGCACAAACAGAAAACGAATCATCTGATGATCGCCTCGCGTTCGACGAACGGCGGACGCCATGCTTCCGTCGCATCGCGTCCGCCCGGAAACAGGAAAGCCAGGCGCATGCGCCTGGCTTTCCCTTGACCGGCTTGCTGGCCGGTTACTGCTTGCGGGCCATGCTCGCGTTGGCTTCGCCCATCGCCTTGAGCGCGGTGCTCACGGCGTTCATGAACATCTGGAACATCTGGGTCATGGCGGTGAGCTTGGTTGAATCCGACGGCGTCGGCTTGTCGCCGATGCTGTCGGCGAAGTCCTGGATCTTCTCGACCTGCTTCTGCATCAGCTTGCCCATCGCTTCGGCGAAGGCCATCAGCCAGCCGCCGTCGCCACCCTTTGCCTTGCCCTTGGCCTCACCGACGCCGCTGTCGGTGACCTGGTACTGGACGCTGAAATCGAAACTTGCGGTCATGTCGTTCTCCCGGAGATTTGAGTGATCGTCGCTTTGCTCGGATGCTTCCTGATCCGGAAGCAGGTGAAGTCCTACCGTGGGTACAGATTGGACGATCCGGAACGTCGAAAACAGCTGGGGCGTACCCTAGTGGGGTGAGCCCGGGGGTTCCGGGCCCGGGAGGCGTGCCGTCAGCGGCGCTTGCGCGGCGCACCCGCGTCGAGCGCGCCGGCCACGTGTGCGGGGATCGACTGCGACGCCGCCGGCGCGGGCGCATCCGCTCCCGCGGACTGCGCGGCCAGCCACTGGCTGGCGCTTTCCTGGCCGTCCTCGCGGCAGCGTCGCGCGAATTCCGTGGCGCGCTGCAGGGTTTCGTCCTGCAGCGGCTGCAGGGCCTTGGCGAAGGCCTCGCCCATGTCCGCGCTGCCCTGCGAATCGATCAGCCCGTGCTGCTGCATCAGGTCCAGGGTCTGGGCCACGTCCGCCTGCATCCGGTCCACGTCCACCGGCTCGCTCGCCGCGGACTGTTCGTCGAGCGCGTCGCGGAAGTGGCGCAGCAGGCTGTCGCGGTCGGCGGCATCGATGTTGCCCTGGCTGCCGAGCATCTCCTCGAACTCCCCGAACAACTGCTTGCGCATCTGCTCCAGGTCGTCGGTTGCGGCATTCGATGACATGGCTGTACTCCTCCTGGGTGGACTGCGCCAATCGCGTCGGCGACGGCGCTTGCATGGCCCTGAGTATGCTTGATAGCAGCTCGCGCCCCATCTGGGGTTAACCCGAGGTGATGGCATCGCGCGGCTTTGCGCACGCGCCGCGAAGCATGCCGCCGCAGAACGAAAACACCCGCGAAGCGCTGCTTCGCGGGTGTCGTGGTTGCCTGCAAGCCGGGCGGGAAGCGGAGCAGGATCAGGCGGACGAGTCCTGCACCGTGGACAGCGAATCGACCACGCGCCGCGCCTGCTGCCCATCGCGCTCGCCCAGTTCACGCGCCCTGGCGGCGAGCCATTCGTTGGCGCCGTCCAGCCCGTTCCTGGCGATGCGCTCCTTGTACTCGGGCACGATCAGCGCAAGCTCTTCCTGCAGCGAACGACGCTGATCCTCCACGTGGCGGATCAGCGTGTTCTGGTCGTCGCCGTCGATGAGGCCTTCCTGGTGGAGGCGATCGACGTCTTCGACCCAGCCCCTGTTCAAGGCTCAGTCCCCGCCGCCGAGCGCGAGGTTGAAGGCGCCCTGGTAGTTGCCCTGGAACAGGTCGATCGCCGCCTCGGCCAGGCCCGAATCGCCCAGCAGGTCGAGGGACTGCCCCTCGATCGCCTGGCCGATCATGTCGCCGATCATGCTGCCGATCATCGCGCCGGCCGGACCGCCGACCATGCCGCCAATGACTTGTCCTGCAAGTTTCGCGATATCTCCAAGATCAAACATCGTCGTTCTCCCTTCTGGATTGGATTCGGGATGCCGCGCCTGGGCGCACCGTTCCCTCAACGCAATGCCAGTTTCGGACGACGCGGGCCCGGGCCCAAGCTAGGACGTGCCCGATCTGGGGTTTGCCCTAGGACGCAGGCGCTCAGCCGTGGAAATGCGGGTCGATGCTGAGCGTGCCCAGGTTGCGCTCGGCGAAGCGGCGGGCCAGCGCGGGCGCGGCTTCGCGGATGGCATCGAAGCTGCTGCGCGAGCGCACGTCGGCGCGCAGCACCCAGCCTTCGGGCGTGCGGCTGAGCAGCAGGTCGGTCCCCGGCAGGGTGGCGTCGGCCATGCGCAGCAGGACGCGGCCGTCGCCGGCATCGGCCGCGGCGCCGCGGTCGGTGGCCATCTGCTTGAGGTGGCGCTCGACCATGTCGGCGAACGCGTTCGGGTTCAGCGGCGTCGGCGTGGTGGCCTGCGGCAGTCCGTCGCGCATCGCCATCTGCGCCTGGTACAGCGCAGCCGGATCCAGGGTCTGCTGCGCCTGCGTGCCGCCGGTGTCGTCGCGGTGGCGCAGCGCCGGGTCGTCACCATAGCGCTCGGACGCCTGCCGGTGGCCGGCGATCGCCGCGTCTTCCTGCTGCCGCGTGGGCGCCTGCTGGCCTTCGCGTCGTGCGGCCTGCTGCGGCTGCCTGGCTTCCTCCGGCTGGGTCGGCAGGCGCGGTTCACGCTGCTCGCGCTTGCCCTGCAGCAGCCGCTGGAAGTCGTCGACCTTCTCGCGCGGCGCCGGCTCGCGCGGGCGGGTGTCGGCCTTGTCGCGGCCGACGTCCCTGGCGGCGTCCGGCTGGGTGGGTGACTGGCTGCGTTCGATGCTCATGGTCGTCCCTCTCAGTGCGTTGTCCGCGCGCCGTGGCTGCGCGCCATCAGCAGGTCCGCGGTGATGTCCTCTTCCTGCCGTGCCTCGAGCGCGCGCTGCTCGCCGCGCCAGCTGTCGCGGCGCTTCTCCAGCGCCTCCTGCCGGGCCTTGGCGCGGAAGAACGCCTCGCGCGCCTCCGCCAGTTCGTGCTCGGCGGCCTGCAGCGCCTTGTGCGCCTGCGCCAGGCGCTCGCGCGCCGCTTCGATCTGCCCGCCCAGCCAGTCGATGTGCGACTCGCGCTGCGCAAGCACGCTCGACCAGTCCACGCCCGGCGGTGGCGCGTCGAGCAGGCGCGCTCGCTGGCCGGCGCGCTCGCTGCCCAGCTGCACGATCTCCTGCTCGATCCGCGTGCACGCGTCACGGCAGGCCTGTACCGCGCGCTGCTTCTGCAGCACCACCTGCCGCGCCGCATCGGTGCGGTGCTCACGCAGGCGCAGCAGGGTGTGGAGGGGGTAGCGTTTCATCGGAGGAGCCGGGATTGGGGATTCGGGATTGGGGATTCGGAAACGCAGGGGGCGAGCGGCACGGGCGCTTGCCCTGCCGAATCCCGAATCCCGAATCCCCAATCCCGGCCCTTCACGGGAACAGCTTCCGCAGCGCGTCCGCCGACTGCTCGAACGGCACCAGTTCGTCGGCCGACTGCTGCAGCAGCTTGCGCATCGGGCCGATCTTCTCGATCGCGATGTCGGCGTCCGGGTCGGTGCCGCGTTTGTACTCGCCAAGCTGCAGCAGCAGCTCGATATCCTGGTACTTGGCCAGGTACTTGCGCAGCTGGCCGGCGGCGCGCTGGTGCGCCGGCTCGGTCACGCGCGGCATCACGCGGCTGAGGCTGGTGAGCACGTCGATCGCCGGGTAGTGGTAGGCGGCGGCGAGCTTGCGCGAGAGCACGATGTGGCCGTCGAGGATCGAGCGCACTTCCTCGACGATCGGGTCGCCGCCGTCCTCGTCCTCGGCCAGCACGGTGTAGAAGGCGGTGATCGAACCCTTGTCGTTGTTGCCTGCGCGCTCGAACAGCCGCGGCAGCGCGCTGAACACCGACGGCGGGAAGCCGCGCCGCGCCGGCGGCTCGCCGACCGCGAGCCCGACGTCGCGCAGCGCGCGCGCGAAGCGCGTCACCGAATCGAGCAGCAGCAGCACGCGCTTGCCCTTGTCGCGGAAGTGCTCGGCGATGGCGGTGCCGACCCACGCCGCGCGGCTGCGCTCGAGCGCGGGCCGGTCCGAGGTGGCGACCACGACCACCGACCTGGCCAGGCCGGCGTCGCCGAGGTTGTCGTGGATGAATTCGTTGACCTCGCGGCCGCGCTCGCCAACCAGGACGATGACGTTGACGTCGGCATCGCCGCCGCGCGCGAGCATGCCCAGCAGGGTGCTCTTGCCGCCGCCGGCAACGGCGAAGATGCCCACGCGCTGGCCTTCGCCGGTGGTCATCGTCGCGTCGATCGCGCGCACGCCGGTGGACAGCGGCCGGTCGATCAGGCGGCGATCGAGCGGGTTGGGCGAGGCGGCATAGATCGGCGCATCGACGCTGTCGCCGATCGGGCCCTTGCCGTCGATCGGTTCGCCGTGCGCGTCGAGGATGCGGCCGAGCAGCCCGTCGCCGGCGCGCACCGCGGCCTGGCGGCCGGTAGCATGCACGGCGGTCGTGGCCGAGATGCCGTCGAGCGCGCCCAGCGGCGTGAGCAGGGTCATCTGCTTGGAAACGCCGACCACTTCGGCCGACAGCCGGAAATTCGGATCGCCTTCGCCGGGCGGATTGCGCAGCACGCACAGCTCGCCGATCGCGGCCTTCAGGCCGGTGGCGCGGATCAGGGTGCCGTGCGCTTCGGCGACGCGGCCGACGCGCTCGATCGACTGCACCTTCGCCAGCGCGCCCAGCAGCGGATCGGGCGTGCCCGGCACGGTCCTGACCGCGTCGGCCGGCGAGGCGAACGGCAGGTTCATTCGCGCGCCCCTACGCCCGCCAGCGCGGTGCGGATCGCCTCGATCTGCTGGGCGACGCCGGCGCGCACTTCGCCGGCCTCGGACACCACCACGCAGCTCATCGGATCGAGGCTGACATCCTCGACCAGTTCGATCACCCCGACCGCCGGGTGCGCCTGGCGCACCGCACCCAGGCCGGCTGCGACTTCCTCGCGCACCGATGGATGCACGCGCAGCATCAGGAACTGCTCGGCCTGCGCGGCCTCGACGGCCTGCATCACCAGCGGCGGCACCACGCTGCGCGCGTCGAAGTCCGGCGCGATGCGCGCGACGATGGCGCAGGCCAGGTCGGTGACCCGGGCGCTGGCCTCGGCCAGGACGCGGGCGCGGCGTTCGTTGAGCGCGGCCAGGTGCTCGGTCATCTGCTGCTGCACGCGCGCCAGGCCTTCGGCGAATCCTTCCGAATGACCCTGCTCGCGCGCCTGTTCGATCTCCTTGCCCGCCTGCGCGTACAGCGCGTTGACCTGCTCGAGCAGCGCGTCGAGCTCATCGATCCGCTGCCACTGCTTCGCCGGCACCACGCTGCCGGCCAGCGCGCGGTCGAAGCGGCGCGCTTCGAACACCGCCACCGTCGCCGGCGTTGCGGAAGCCGCGGGAGCAGTACGCGTGGCGGATTCGGCGGGCATGTCTTCGTGTTCCCTTCGGGTTCCGGTCGTTCAGTCCGCGCGCGCGCGGGCGAGATGATGATCGTGCAGGAACCGCACCTGCGGCTGCGGCAGGTGGGCTTCGGCGGGCGTTTCCGGCGGGTACTGCAGGCGCAGCCATTCGGCGAGCGCGGGGTCGGTCTGCGCGGCCCAGGCGAGCAGTTCGCCGCGGCCGTGGCGGTCGAGCAGCGCGTGCAGCGCGGCGTCGTCCTGGTCGCCGGGCAGGGCGTCGGCCAGCGACGCGCGCAACCGCGCCG
>DATCYC010000347.1:0-4201 GCA_036570525.1 Luteimonas sp. | reverse complement strand
CCGGCACGATGCCGCGGAACGGGCCTATCTCCACGCGCTGGACCTGGAGCGCGACAACATCGGCGCCCTGGGCAACCTGGTGGCGCTGTATCGCGCCACCGGTGCGACCCGGCTGGTGGACAGGTACGACGATCGCCTGCGGCGCGCGCAGGCGTCGGACCCGTTCTCGCAGTTCCTGATGGCGCAGGAACTCATGGAGCTGGGCGCCTATGACATGGCGGCCTCGCACTATCGTCGCGCCATCCGGCTGCTGCCGAACCAGCCGATGTTCCATTCCAGTCTTGCCGTTGCCTACCAGAGGCTCGGCAAGGACCGGGCGGCGCGGCGTGCGCGCGAACGCGCGCTGTCGCTGGAGCAGCGCAGGTATTCGCAGCGCAGCATTCCCGAAGCAGGGCCTGGCTCCGGCTGACCCGCACCGTGATCGTAGGATGGGTAGAGCGCAGCGAAACCCATCGGCATGTCCAGGTACCGCAACATGGGTAGAGCCCATCTGCTTTCAACAGCGGACCTGGTCAACCCATCGGCATGCCCAGGTTCGCGGGTTGATGGGTTTCGCTGCGCTCTACCCATCCTACGATTGGGTTTGTGGATCCGTGGAAAAAAAAATGCCGGCGCTTTCGCGCCGGCATCGAGTTGCATCTTCAGGTGGAACGCTGGATCAGAACGAGTAGCGCACGCCCAGGTAGGCGCGACGCGGTTCCACCCAGTCGGTGGCCTGGCCGAAGGCATAGACACCGTCGCCTGCGATCAGGTCCTGCTCGGTAATCGCGGACTGCTTGTCGAAGATGTTGAACAGGTCGAGGAAGAACTCGAGCTTGCCGACCGGCAGTTCCCGCGTGTACTTGGCGCGGACGTCGAAGGTGTAGTACGCCGGCCCGGTTTCACCGCCCACCGTACCCGGCACGATCCAGGTATCGGTGACGCCGCCGTACTCGTACGGCACGTCGACCATTTCCGGCAGGTGGCGGCCGTAGAGCGAGTACGTCCGGCTGTACAGCGCGCCGCTGTTCCAGTTGAAGACGGCGCTGAGCTCGAGCCCGAAGTCCCAGAAGTAGGTACCGAACGCCTTGAACTGGTGCTCGATGTTGCCCGGCTGCGGGCCCCACTGGTTCGGTGCACGCGGGTCGAGCGCGATCCAGTCGCCCTGGAAGTCCGCGTTGCCGTCCGAGTTGGAGTTGCCCTCGGCGTCGTTGTAGGTGTACGAGAGCATGCCCTGCCAGTTGTTGCTCTTCTGCTTCTGCAGGGTGACCTGGAGGCCCTGGTACTTGCGCTCGCCGCCCTTGAGCGTGCCGATCACGTAGTTGAACGGAGGCGCCGAGTCGTAGCCGAAGTAGGAGTACGGCAGGTAGAAGTCCGAGTTTTCGTCGGCCTGGCCGCCTTCCGTATCGCCATTCGGGTTGGAGTACAGCCCCAGGTCGTAGTCCTCGAAGATGTCCTTCGTTTCACGCTTGGTGTAGATCACCGACAGGTTCATGTTCTGGCCGAAGGTGGTCGAGTAACCCAGCACGAGTTCGTCCGTGTACGGCGTCTTGGTGGTCGGCGAGAAGATCGCGTCGCCCGGGCCGCGCGAGCGGAAGGTCAGCCAGCGGTCGCCCAGGAAGATCTGCTCGTCGTACACCGGGCCGGCGCCGGCGCCGGCGAAGTCGGTCATGTCGTTGCGGATCGGATCGTAGTAGCGACCATAGAAGCCCCAGACCTTGCTGCGGCCGTCACCCATCAGGTCGTAGACCACGCTCAGCCGCGGCGCGAACTCCCAGTCGAAGGTGAAGACCTCCTTGCCGAAGGAGTCGAAGTGGCCCCACTGCTCGGTGCGGACGCCGGCATTGACCGTCCACTGGTTCAGCGTCCAGGTGTCCTGGATGTAGAACGCCTTGCCCTTCGTCGTCACCGTGTACGGCGCCGGCCCGGACTGCCGGATGCGGTAGTTGTTCACCTGCCCGGTCGGGTTGCCCGCGGTGCTGTCGAACTGGTAGGCGCCGAGTTCGTCATCGGTGATGGTGCCATCGCCGTTGCCGTCGAGCAGGCCCATGTAGTACGCGCTGTCCGCACTGTTGTTGATGGCCGTGATGATGCGGGTGGTGTCGCCGGCGACGATCGACCGGGTGCCGGTCCAGCCGGCGCCGGTGAACTCGTCGAAGGTCGCGCCACTGTCGCCGATCGCGATCGAGCGGTAGAGCGCGCTGTCCGCACCGGTATAACGCGTATCCTCGGTGTAGTCGTTGTCACTCTGGACATAGCCCGCCTTGAAGGTGTGACTGCCCCAGGAGGTGTCCAGCCAGTACTCCAGGCTCAGGCCGAACTCGTCGCGGTTGCGCCAGGTTTCGGTGTTGGTGCCGAAGCCCCCCTGCTGTAGGTCGGCATTGGTCGGATCGCCTCCGAAGAAGGCCACATCGTTGCGAGTTTCGGGGTTCGCTGCCTTGGTCGAGCGCTCCGCTTCGTGGCGGTAGCCATACATGTTCAACCGCAGGTTTGCCCAGTCGTGCGTATATTCGAGCTTGTAGTTGTCGCCACCCTTATCGAGGGCGGTGTCGCGGTTGTTGATGACGGTCGGGTCAAGCGAACCATCGCGCGAGTAGGGATCGTTGAAGAACGTGCCCGTCAGGCGGTCATCGTCGGTGATCTGCCAGGTAGCCTTGAAGAAGGCCAGATCCTGGTCGGTGTTGACCGTGCGCAGCGCGTCACCGGTAACTGGATCGACGACGTCGTCCTCGCGGTTCTTGATCTGGTAGGAACCGAAGAACCACAGCTTTTCCTTGACGATCGGACCGCCGAGGGTGATCGCGGTGTCGAACGTGGAAAAGCCCGCGGACTGCCCGTGCTTGTCGTCGGAGACCAGGCTGTCGTTCTGCAGGTAGTAGTTGACCGAGCCGTGGAACTCGTCGCCACCGGACTTGGTGACCACCTTCGACACCAGGCCCGCGCCGCCGGCGTACTCGGCGGGGATGCCGCCGGTCAGCACCTGCTGCTCCTGGATGATCTCGGAGTTGAAGTTCGCGCCGGCGACGCCGTCCAGCGGATCGGTGACGTTGACGCCGTCGAGGTAGTAGACATTGTCCGTCGAGATGCCGATATCGCCACCGACATCGGAATAGTTCACGCCCGACTTCGAGGAGGGATTGCCATCGACGCTGGGCTTGACGCCGGGAACCAGCTGGAGATAGCTCTGGTAGGTACGCCCGGTCGGCAGCGACTCCACGATGTCCAGGTTCAGCGTGGTGCCGACGACTGCCGAGGTGGTGTCCACCGCCGCCAGCGAAGTACCGGTCACGACCACCGTGTCCAGGGTCGTGGCGCCGAGCGCATAGCCCAGGCTGAGGTTCTTGCCACTGACCACCGCGACGTTGTTGGCGCTGAAGTCGCCGTAGCCCGAAGCATCCACCACGACGGTGTAGTTGGTCGCCGGATCCAGGCCGGTCAGGCGGACGCTGCCATCGGCCGCGGTCACGGCGGTCTTCGACACCAGGCTGTCCGGCGAACTCACGCTCACGGTCGCGCCAGGAATCGGCTGGCCGTCGCTTCCGCTGATGGTGATGCGCAGGCCGCCGGTTTCGGCCGCGATTGCGGCACCCACGAAGCACATGCCCAGCGCGACCGTCAGCGCACTGCGCTTCAGGCTTTTGGCAAAAGAATGACTGGAAATCATCAAGATGTACCCTCCCCAGGAACAGTTTCGATTGAAAGGATTTCCACGCGGGCGGCATCGCAGCTTGCTGCTGCCCCTATCGATGCGACCACATGTAGTCAAGGCCCGAACGGCATGACTGAACAGACTATAAGTGCGGAAACAAATCCTTAACAACCCTTTTTTGTGCCTGGGGTGCGATTTGAGCAGGCCAGCTGAACCAGCTGAACAGGAATCCCGGCAGGCCATGGCGGCAAATGCCCGCGCGAGACCCTGATTGGCGATCGGACAATGGCCGGGACCACCTGTCCGCAGGCCGGGGGACTGGCCAGGCAATCGTCGTCTCCGGCCTCGCTGCACTGCAGCATTGACTTTGTAATCCGGACCTCCATACTTCTGCGTATGGTTTTGGGTCGCGCGATCGCAACGCCGCGCGGTCTACCCTTCCCGTTCAGGCAGCTTCACCGGAGTCCAGTGATGAGCATCGCGCTTCCCTTCGTCGCCTTCCTCCTCGCCGGCGCATTCGCCGCCTACCACCGCCTGCGCCTGGCCTGGTGGGCGGCGATCACCGCCACCCTG
>DATCYC010000346.1:0-1966 GCA_036570525.1 Luteimonas sp. | reverse complement strand
CGCGGTGACCGGCTCCGTGCCGGGATTGTCGTACCCGATCGACAGCATCGGCGACTGCCAGTTCCGCGGTCAGGGGTGCTCGACCGGCTCGATGTGCTCCGCATTGCGCACCCGCTCGCGCCGGATCAGGTACAGCCCGCTCGCGACGATGATCCCCGCGCCCAGCCAGGTCACGCCGTCGGGCAGCACCTGCCACAGGGTGAGGTCGAGCAGCACGCCCCAGACCAGTGCGGTGTACTCGAGCGGCGCGATCATCGAGGCCTCGCCGCGACGGAACGCCTCGGTCAGCGCCACCTGCGCCAGCGTGCCGACCAGCCCGATGCCGGCGATCACCCACCAGTGCCTTCCCTGGATCGGCGCCCACTCGTGCCACGACAGCGCGCCACCGCCTATCACCAGCATCACCATCAGCCAGAACACCATCGCCTGGGTGCTGTCGCGCTGCGCCAGCACGCGCACCGTGATCGCCGAGGCGGCGTAACAGACCGCCGCCCCCAGGATCGCCAGGCCGCCCAGGGTCATCATCCCCTGCCCCGTCGGGCGCAACACCACCAGCACGCCGACCAGCCCGACGAAGATCGCGGCCCAGCGGCGCGGGCCGACCTTCTCGCCCAGGATCGGCACCGCCATCGCCGTGACCAGCAGCGGCGCGACGAAGCTGATCGCGTATGCTGTGGTGAGCGGCAGCAACCGCACGCCGTAGACGAAGCCGGCCATCAGCGCCACGCCCAGTACGCCGCGCAGCAGGTGCAGCGGCCAGTGCACGCGCAGCAGCCCGCGCGCGCCGATCGTCGCCAGCGACCACGCCAGCACCAGCGGCAGCGCCGCGGCCCCGCGCAGGGTCGCGACCTGCAGCGCCGGATAGTGCGGCGAGAGGATCTTGAGGCCGGTGTCCATCAGCGCGAACAGCGCCACCGCCACGAGCATGTACAGCGCGGGCCCGGCGCGGCGCGGCGGCGGCACCGATGCCGGACCATCGGGCGGGGGGAGGATCGGGGAAGGCTGCGGCATCGCGCGACGTTGCCCGCCCGGCGCGGCGCGCGCAAGTGCGGTCGATGCGGCATGGACGAGCCCGCGGCAACGGTCACGAACAGCGCACCCGGTTGCGCACATGCGCTAACCTGCCCTGCCCATCCTCCATTGCGGTCATTGCCATGCCCTCCTTCGATATCGTGTCCGAGGTCGACACCCACGAGCTGACCAACGCCGTCGACCAGGCCAACCGCGAGTTGACCACCCGCTTCGATTTCAAGGGCGTCGAGGCGAGCTTCGAACGCGACGAGAACCTGATCACCCAGGCCGCGCCGAGCGAGTTCCAGCTGCAGCAGATGACCGACATCCTGCGCGCGCGACTGGCGGCGCGGAAGATCGACGCGCGCTGCCTGGAGTTCGGCGACATCGAGACCAACCTCGCCGGCGCGCGGCAGAAGGTCACCGTGCGCCAGGGCATCGAGCGCGAGCTGGCGAAGAAGATCCAGGGCGCAATCAAGGACGCCAAGCTCAAGGTCGACAGCCAGATCAACGGCGACAAGCTGCGCGTCACCGGCAAAAAGCGCGACGACCTGCAGGCGGTGATGGCGCTGCTGCGCGGCAAGGAATTCGAGCTGCCGCTGCAGTTCGACAATTTCCGCGACTAGTGTTGCTTATGTAGGAGCGGATTTAGCCGCGAGCTCTTCCTGGCCGGAGCCGAAAAGCTCGCGGCTAAATCCGCTCCTACAGGAAACACGAGAACCAGGGCCACTGCATTGGACGACCCCATCGCCGACACCCGCCGCTGGATCGAGCGCGCCGTCATCGGCCTGAACCTGTGTCCGTTCGCCAAGGCCGTGGTCGCCAGGGGCCAGGTGCGCTACGTGCTCAGCGACGCCACCACGCCGGAGGCGCTGCTCGAAGCCCTCGGCGAAGAGCTGCTGCACCTGCGCGACACGCCCGCATCCGGGGTCGACACCACCCTGATCGTGCACCC